>CAZMRN010000282.1:0-3634 GCA_964568575.1 uncultured Caulobacteraceae bacterium | reverse complement strand
CCGCGCCAGGGCCGCGCTTTCGCGGCCGGCGTCGCGCGCGGTCTTGTCGGCGGCGTCGCCGTGTTCGGCGTCGGCGGCATCGCCATCGGCGCATCAAGCCAATTCGAGCCGAGCGCGAGCGCGACCGTGACGCCGGCCGCCCCTACGCCTGTGGTCGCCGAGGCGCGCGCTGAAGTGGTCACCGAAGTCGTCGCCATCACACGCGACGCCGATGCTTGGCTCGCCGCCATCGACGAGGCCGACGCGATCGAGGTCGCCGCGCTCGACACGCCTACGCCGTCCTTCACGCCGCTCGAAGTCTCGCTGATCGCGGAAAAGCCGCTGGCGCTTCCCAGCGACGTCGAAAACTTCGCGCTCATGCCGTTGGACGGTCTCGAAGAGAGCGCGCAGGTCCAGACCGACGCTGCGTTGAGCTGAGGGGGCGGGCGCGAGGCGCCGCTCAACGCGAGCGCAGCGCGCTCAATCGACCGCCACCTCCAAACGCTGAAGCCCACGAAAGAACGGCAGCGTACGCCATTCCGGCGCGGCGTCCGGATCGGCGAGGCGCAGCTTGGGAAAGCGCGCGAACAGTTTCGTCAGCGCCGCCTGCGCCTCCATCCGCGCCAGCGGCGCGCCGATGCAGATGTGCGCGCCGCCGCCGAACGCGATGTGCGGCGCACGCTTGCGGGTGATGTCGAACTGGTCGGGCGCTTCGAACATCTCGGGATCGCGGTTCGCCGCGCGAAGGGAGAACGTCATGCTGGCCGTCTTGTGCACGGGGCAGCCGCGCACCTCCAAGTCCCGCGACGCCACGCGCCCGGTAATGTCGACCGGCGGCTCGAAGCGCAAAATCTCCTCCACCGCCTGCGGTGCGAGCCCCGGATCGGCGCGGAACGCGGCGAGCTGGTCGGGATTGAGCAGGAACAGGCGCACGCCGTTGCCGATCAGATCGGTGGTCGTGAGATTGCCGCCGACGAGCAGCGCCGTAAGGTTGATGCGGATTTCCTCGTCCTCGAGCGGCGCGCCGGCGTCCTTCAGCTGCACCATGTCGGTGATCAGATCGTCTTTCGGATGGGCGCGGCGATCGGCCATCGCGGCGTTGAAATAGTCCCGCAGCGCCTCGCCTGAACGCATGAGATGGGCCGTCTGCGCCTCGGTGCGGAACGGGTTGAGGCCCTGGATGATGCCTTCCGACCAATCGCGGAAATCGTCGAGGCGGTCGCGATCGACGCCGAGGATGGCGGCGATGGCGTCGATCGGGATCGGCACGCAATAGCGGCTCATCAGATCGAAGCGCGCCTCGCCGGCGAGCGCGTCGAGCGCGGCGTCGACGATCGCCTCGACCTGCGGCTTGGCTTTGGCGACGCGCGCATAAAGCGCCTGCGCCAGGGGCTGGCGCACGCGCGCGTGATCGGGATCGTCAAGGAAAAGAATGGACGTGCCCGACGGCCCCTCCATCGCCGCGGCGCGCTCGGCGCGGATGCGCTGCGCGAACACCGAGGCGTCCTCCGCGCGCACCGGATCGCGCCAAAGCGTGCGATCCGACACCAGCGCGCGCACATCGGCGTATTTGGAGATCACGAACGCGCCGAAAGTCTGGTCGTGAAAGACCGGGCATCGCTCGCGCAGCGGCTTGAGCAGCGCGTGCGGATCGGCCTGAAACGCCGGGTTGAGCGGGGTGAGCGCCATCATGTTGGCGGGCAGCGTCTCATGGGCCACGGCGAGCCTCCCTGGCTTTCTCTGCGCGCCGGGAGATTTGCACGCGGGCCCGGTGAGCGCAATTCGGTGACGCGGGAGTCATCGCTTGAACGCTGCAACGCTTGCCTAACCGCCCCCCGCAAAGCGCGCAGCGCTTATGCGGGGCCCAGCGGAGATGGGCGCGCCCTTAGCGTTGGGCCCCGGATAACGGCTCCGCCGTTTCCGGGGAGCGGGAGAAAGCGCATCCCCCCGTTCCCCGCAAAGCGCGCAGCGCTTATGCGTGGCCCAGCGGAGAAGGAAGCGCCCCTCAAGGCTGGGCCCCGGATAACGGCTCCGCCGTTTCCGGGGAGCGGGAGAAAGCGCATCCCCCGTTCCCCGCAAAGCGCGCAGCGCTTATGCGGGGGCCAGCGGAGAAGGGCGCGCCCTTCAAGGCTGGACCCCGGATAACGGCCCCGCCGTTTCCGGGGGGGGCGGGAGGCGACCTGCCGTTTCCGGGGAGCGTCACTCCCGCCGCAGCACCCGATCCACCAGCACGTTCGCCCACCACTGCCCCATGAACGCAGCCTTCACCGCGGCGGGGTCGTAATCCTCGCGGATCCAATCGATGAACGGCTTTCCGCTCTCAGCGCTCTCGCGCAGATAGGTTTCGAAGAAGAAGCCGAGCATGCCGGTCTTGCCCTGCTTCACGTGCAGATACTTCAAGCTCAATTGATCGAGCGCCTGCGGAATTGGTTCGCCGAGGCGGAAATGTTTGTACAGCACCGCCATCAGCCCCGCGCGATCCGCGCCGGATTTGCAGTGCATCAGGGCCGGATAGCGGATCGTTTCAAAGATGTGTTTCGCGCGCAGCACGCGCTCGATCGACGGCGGCTCGCGCGAGCCGATCGGCGCGTCGACGAGATCGAGACCGTGCGCGGCGCAGGCTTCGCGCTCGAGCCAATATTGGCCGCTGTCATTGAAGCCGCGCAGATTGATGATCGTCTTGACGCCCATCGCGGCGTAGCGCGCGATGTGCTGCGGCGCGGGCTGGTTGGCGCGCGCCATTTCAGGGCTGATCCAGTGAAAGTTCTGAAACGCCGCGCGCAAAAAGCCATGATCGGTCCAGATCAGCTCATTCCAAGCCGCGCGCCGCCCCTTCGCCGTGGCGAGGTCGTATTTCCGGCTGACGGGAAGCTCGGTCATGCGGGAGGCGGGTCCTATGGGCTCGCCCATGGCGCAGGCGGGCGGTCGGCCTCTATATGGGGAGGCTTCGCCCCAAGCCAGCAGCGTGATCCGACCCCAAGCCCCGGTATGCTCAAGCGCCTCTTCGCCTCCCGCACCGCGCAGCGCCTCGCCGGCGCTGTGGTCGGCGTCTATATCCGCGCCGCCGGCGCCACAAGCCGCTGGGCCTTCATCGGCCGGGACATCCCCGCCTCGATCTGGGCCGGCGGCGGGCCGGCGATCTATTGCTTTTGGCATGGCCGGCTCGCGGAGGTCCACAAGGGCTGGACGATCTGGCCCGGCAGCCAGCCGGTGAAGGTGCTCATTTCGCAATCGCGCGACGGCGAGGTGATCGCCTCGGCGCTGCCCGCGATCAAATGCGCGGCGATCCGCGGCTCCTCGGCCAAGGGCGACAAGCGCAAGGGCGGCGTGCAGGCTATGCGCGAAATGCTGCGTCATCTGTCGCAAGGCGGCTGCGTCGCGATCGCGCCGGACGGGCCGCGCGGGCCGCGCATGCGGGCGCAGCTAGGCGTGGTGCAATTGGCGCAGAAGGCGCAGGCCCCGATCGTGTGCGTCGGTTGGGCGATGGCGGGCGAAAAGCCGCTCAAATCCTGGGACCGGTTCGTCCTGCCGCGGCTGTTCGGGCGCGGCGTGGTGGTCTGGGGCGGGCCGCTGCGCATCCCTGCAGACGCCGGCCCCGCCGAGCTGGCCGCGGCGCGACGGCGCCTCGAGGCCGAAATTCAGCGCGTGACCGATG
>CAZMRN010000281.1:0-3651 GCA_964568575.1 uncultured Caulobacteraceae bacterium | reverse complement strand
CGAAAAATCCGATCGCGATATGGCGCAATTCCGGCGCCCTGGCGCGGGTGGCGGCGCGTGAGCGCGTTACGCTGATCCACGCGCGCTCGCGGGCGCCGGCCTGGAGCGCGCTGTGGGCGGCGCGGCGGCTCAAGCTGCCGTTCGTGACGACCTATCACGGCATCTATAATGCGCGCTCGCCGTGGAAGCGGCTCTACAATTCGGTGATGGCGCGCGGCGACATCGTGATCGCCAATTCCGAATACACCCGCCAGCACGTGCTGAACTTCCATCGCGTCCCGGAAAGCAAGGTGATCGCCATCCCGCGCGGGGTCGATCTGGCCCTGTTCGATCCGCGCGCGACGGCGCCGGCGCGGGTCGATGCGGTGCGTGCGGCCTGGGGGCTCGACGTCGATCCGTCGGTGGTCACATTCCTGCTGCCGGCCCGGCTGACGCGGTGGAAGGGCGCTGCGGTCGCCATCGCCGCCCTCAAACAGCTGAACGCGGAGCGTCCGAATACGGCGCGGCTGGTGCTCGCCGGCGACGCGCAGGGCAGGCTGGACTACGCCGCCGAGCTCGAGGTCGCCGCGCGCGGCCAGGATGTGCGCATCGTCGGCCATGTGCGCGACATGCCGGCGGCGTTCCTGGCCTGCGACGCGGCGCTGTTTCCCTCGCTGGAGCCCGAGGCGTTCGGGCGCGGCGCGATCGAGGCCCAGGCCATGGGCCTGCCGGTGATCGCCTCGCGCGCCGGCGGCTTCACCGAGACCATCGTCGAGGGCGAAACCGGGCTCCTGGTTCCGCCCGGCGACGTGGCCGCGCTGGCCGCGGCCATGGCGCGCATTGCTGCGCTGCATCCAGAGGGGCGCGCGGCGATGGGCAAACGTGGTATGGATCGTGCCAGGGGGCTCTATGGGATCGAGCGGCTGCAGGCCGCCACCCTGGCTGCATATGACCGGCTCGTCGGAGGACGTGGCGAATGATTGCTCTGCGCCGCCCCGCGCAACCTGTTGATTTTCAACCGGCGCCCAAAACCGCCCGCAAGGTCCTGGTGATCAAGCTGGGCGCGTTGGGCGATTTCATCCAGGCGCTTTCGGCCGCCAAGGCGATCCGCGACTACCATGTCGGGGCGCGAATCACGCTGCTGACGACCGAGCCGTTCAAGGCGTTCGCGGAGCATTGTCCCTATTTCGACCTGGTCGAGGCCGACGGGCGTCCGCGCGAGGCGCAAGCCACCGCCGCCCTGATCGCCCGCATCCGCGCGGCCAAGTACGACATGGTCTACGACCTGCAGACCTCCGGCCGGTCGTCGAACTATTATCTCGGCCTGCTGCCGCGCCCGCCCTTGTGGTCCGGCATCGCCCAGGGCTGCGCTTACCCGCACGACAATCCCGAGCGCGAGAGCATGCACACGCTCGACCGCCTGCACGACCAATTGCAGGCCGCCGGTGTCGGGCCGTCCGGGGGCTACGCCGTCGGCATGGCGCCGCTGCCCGACTTGAGCTGGGTGCGCAAAAGCCTGCGCGACCCGCCGCGGCTGCAGCCCGATTATTTCGGCATCCGCGGGCCCTTCATCATGATGATCCCCGGCGCTTCGCCGCACCGGCCGGAAAAGCGCTGGCCGGAGGCGAAATACGCCGAACTGGCCAAACGCATCGCCGCACGCGGCGTCACCCCCGTGGTGATCGGCGCGACGGCGGAGAAGGAGGTCGGCGTCGCGGTCGCGCGCGCCGAGCCGATGGCCAAGAACCTCGTGTCGCGCACCGACCTGTTCCAGCTCGCGGCGCTGGCGGAGCGCGCGGCCTTCGCGGTCGGCAACGACACCGGCCCGATGCATATCGCGGCGGCCGCTGGGGCGCGCTGCCTGGTGCTGTTCTCCGCCGATTCCGACCCCGAAAAGGTCGCCCCGCGCGGCCGCGGCGGCGTCGCCACGATCGCGGCCACCCATCTGGGCGATTTGCCCGTGGAGGAAGTCGACCGCGCCATCAGAAACTGCGGCGCCTATCGCGACGCGCCGATGCGGGTGTAGCGCCGGGGCGGACGCCTTGTTCGTGAGCGCGGTGCGTGCTACGTTGCAACATGCGTGAAATGTCGATTCGCGAAGCCAATCAGAACTTCTCCAAGGTGATCGCCGACGCCGAGCGCGGCGAGACGATCATCGTCACTCGCAATGGGCGCCCTGTGGCGCGGATATCCGCACAGCCCGCGGATCGCGCTGACGATCCCGCCTGGCGCGCGGCCTATGCCGACCTGGCCGACAGCCTGCGCGCGAAGCCCGCCACGGGCTTTCGGCTGGGCGCGATCACGGAAGAGGACAAGTACGGCGACGAGCGATGACAGTCGCGCTGGACAGCAATGTCCTGCTCTACGCCGAACTCGAACCCGACTCCGAAAAAGGCGCTCGCGCCGCCGACGTCATTTTGCGCACTGCGCGTCTGCAGGGCGTCATCCCGGTGCAGGCGCTGGGGGAGTTTTTGCGTGTGGTGCAACGCCGGGCGCCGGCGCGCTATGGCGAGGCCGTGCGGCAGACCGGTCGCTACACCGCGCTGTTCTCGACCCCGGCGACGACGGAGGCGGTGATGCAAGCGGCCGCTATTCTGGCCGAGCGCGCGCGGGTGCAGCTGTGGGACGCGGTGATCGTCGAGGCCGCGCGGGCCGCCGGCGCGCACACCCTTCTCAGCGCAGACCTTCAGGACGGCCAACAGCTCGGCGGCGTGCTGGTGCGCAACCCGTTCGCCCTGAGCCTGACCGCGCTGGATAGGCTTCTGCCTGCGCCATATCGGCCTTGATGGCGCTGCGGCGCGAAGCGATATAGAAACACGGCGCGCGGGGCGGGATCCCGCGCGTTTCGTCTCAACAGCCTTGGGAGATCAGCATAGCCCGTCGTCCATTCGCCGCACCGCCGCCCGTCAAGGATGGGCCCCGCGTCAATGAGGAAATCCGCGGCGTCCCTCGTGTCCTTTTGATCGACGAAAACGGCGAGAAGCAGGGAGAGATGCCCATCGGCGCCGCCCTGGAGGCCGCCCAGGAGGCCGGGCTCGACCTGGTGGAGGTGGCGCCCCAGGCGCAGCCGCCGGTCTGCAAGATCATGGATTTCGGCAAGTTCCGCTTCGAGGAGCAGAAGAAAAAGGCCGCTGCGCGCAAGAACGCCAAGCAGGTCGAGCTCAAGGAAGTGAAGGTCCGTCCCAATATCGACGACCACGATTACGACGTGAAAATGCGCGCCATCCATCGCTTCTTCGAAGAGGGCGACAAGGTGAAGGTGACGCTGCGCTTCCGCGGCCGCGAGCTCGCGCACACCCATCTCGGCATGGAGCTCCTGGAGCGCATGCGCAGCGAGCTCGATCAGATCGCCAAGGTCGAGCAGGAGCCGCGCTTCGAGGGCCGGCAGGTGGTCATGGTGATGTCGCCGCGGGGCTAAGGCTCCACCTTCTCCCACAAGGGGAGAAGGAACAGCCGGCGCTCAGGCTTTCGCCAGCCCTTCGCGGCGCAAGTGGTAGGGCTGGCGGGATTGGTACACCGCCAGCAGCAGCGCGATAATCAGGGATGCGCCGAAGCCGACGCCGTTGATCACCGGCTTCAGTTCTGGGCGCGCGTCGAGCGCTTCTTTGAGACGGTCGCCGCCGCCCTGGCGGGCGGCCGCCTGGCCGGCGTCGGCGGCGATGCGGCCGGCCT
>CAZMRN010000280.1:0-3654 GCA_964568575.1 uncultured Caulobacteraceae bacterium | reverse complement strand
CTATGCGCTGCCCGCGCTCGCCGGCGATCAGCCGGTCACGCCGGCGCTGTTCGCCGGACGCCCCTACGTGATCAACGTGTTCGCGTCCTGGTGCGCGCCGTGCCGGGTCGAGCATCCGCTGCTGGAGGAGCTCGCCGCCGCGGGCGCGCCGATCCTGGGCGTCGCGTACAAGGACGAGCCGGAAGCGACGCAGCGCTTCCTGCGCGATCTCGGCGATCCGTTCGCCGCCGTCGCGCAGGACGCAGACGGCCGCTATGGGCTGGAGATCGGCGTCGCCGGCGTGCCCGAGACGTTCGTGATCGGCGCCGATGGCCAAATCCTGGCGCTGCACCGCGGGCCGCTCGATGCGGCGGCCCTGCGCGACAAAATCCTGCCGGCGCTGCGCGGCGAGACGTGATGGCGCGACAAGCCCGCGCTAGCGCCGCTTGACCTTTTTCTTGTCCTCTTTGGCTTTTTTGCCCTTGAGCGCCGCCTTTTCCGCGGCGCGGCGCTTTTTCTTGTCCTCTTTTTTGGGTTCGGCCGCCTTGGCGAGGCGGGCGAGGAGGTCCTGGAAGGTTTTGCGTTTCCCTTTCGGCAGCACGCCCAACAACACCTCGTCGGCGTCGCGCGCGTGCGGAGCAGCCAGGGCCAGCATCGCGCGCCCGGTCGCGGTCAAGCTGATGGCGTTGGCGCGGCCGTCGGCGGCGTGCTCTTCGCGCACCAGGAAGCCGCGCTTCTCCATGCGCAGGATCATGTCGGCCAGCGTCGAGCGGTCGACGCCGGTGGCGCGGACGAGATCGGTCTGGCTGCGGCCGGGTTTCTCGGCCGCCGCCGCCAACACCGCGAACTGGCGCAAAGTCAGCGTCGTGTCGCCCATCGCCGCCGCGAAATGATCAGCGGCCAATTGCTGCGCCCGGTGCAGCATGTGCGTGGGCGAGCGCGACAGCGCGAACTCGGCCGCTTCGTCGTCTGAGGATTTCTGTCCCATGCGCCCCGGCCTTTCTGCAGGCGCAGCGACTGTATCCGGCGGACGCGCCGGCGCAACTGCGGCGGCGTCGATCAGGCTGGACGTACCCCTGCGGCGGACCATACTTGGCGCATCCATGAGCGCGACGCCGCCTTCGCCGCCATTCGAATCCATAATCCCACCGGGAGAGGATCGTGCGCGCCAAGTGTGCGGGGATTGCGGCTTCATCGCCTATGTGAACCCGAAAATCGTCGTCGGCTCGGTCGTGGCCCACGAGGACCGAATCCTGATCTGCCGCCGCGCCATCGCGCCCAGAAAGGGCTTCTGGACGCTGCCGGCGGGATTTCTGGAGGAGGGCGAAACGGTCGAGGCGGGGGCCGCGCGCGAGGCGCTCGAGGAGGCCTGCGCCGACATCGCCATTGATGGGCTGCTGGCGTGCTATTCCGTGCCGCACATCAGCCAGGTGCAGCTGATGTTCCACGCACGTCTCGTGCGCCCCGCCATCGCACCCGGGCCGGAAAGCGAGGCGGTGGCGCTAGTGCGGTGGGAAGACATCCCGTGGGATGATCTGGCCTTTCCCTCCGTGCGCTGGGCGCTCGACCATTACGCCGCCTGGAAGGCCGGCGCGCCGGCGCCGTTCGGCAATCCGGGATAGGCGCGGAGAAGCGACGTTGCCCCCTCAGTCCGCTGCGCGGCCAGCTCCCCCGCAAGGGGGGAGCAAAGAGGCGCTTTCTTCCCCCGGATGCGGGGGAAACACCCGGCGAAGCCGGGGGATGGGGGCGGAGAGCGCTTAGCCGCCAGCCGGCGACGCCCCCGCTCAAGCCTCGGTCGCGGCCGGCGCGGCGGGCGCACGCGCCTCGGGATCGTCGGCGTTGGTTTTGCCGACCCATTTCATCGTCAGCGGCAGATTGAGCGCGGCGAAGCCGATGATCAGCGGATAGACGACGATGATGCGCGAATTGACCCAGAAATCGGTGGTTTGCGTCAGCCGGATGTATTCGTTCACGCCCGCCATGAACACGAAGAACACGCCCCAGCGCACCGCGAGCGTGGTCCAGATGCGGTCCGGCAGCGTGAAGGCGTGGCCGAAGAGAAGCTTCCAAATGTTCTGCTTCAGCAGCAAGGACGCGAAAATCGCGGCCGCATAGAACAGGTTCACGAAGGTCGGCTTGGCCTTCATGAAATTCTCGTCGTGCAGAAGAATGGTCAGCCCGCCGAACGCGGTGACAAGCACGCCGGTGACGATCAGCACCGGCGGCACGCGCCGCGTCTTGAACCAGGCCCAGGCGATCGCCGCCAGGGTCGCGGCGATGAAGGCGCCGGTCGCGAAATAGATCGCCTCTGCTGGATCGGGCAGCGTGCGGTTGAGCACATTGTAGACGACCACGAACAGGATGATCGGGCCGAGATCGACCAGAAGCTGGCCCGCGCCGCGCGCGGTGTCCTTCGAGGCGTTGGCGCTTTGCTCCGTCATGAGGCGATTGTCCCGTACGCGGCCTGAACCGCGGATGATCAGCACTTAGGGCGCCGCGGGTGATCCGACCAGCGCGCGTGCGAAGGCGGCCGCGTCGAAGGGCTGCAGATCCTCCGCCCGCTCGCCCACGCCGATGAAGCAGATCGGCACCGCGTGGCGCTCGGCGATCGCCACCAGCACGCCGCCTTTGGCGGTGCCGTCGAGCTTGGTCAGCACGATGCCGGTGAGGTCCGCGGCGGAGCGGAAGCTCTCCATCTGGCTGAGCGCGTTCTGGCCTACCGTTGCGTCAAGCACCAGCAGCGTGTCGTGCGGCGCGTCGTCGTCGAGCTTGCGCATGACGCGGATGATTTTCGCCAGCTCCGCCATCAGTTCGGCCTTGTTCTGCAGCCGGCCGGCGGTGTCGATGAGCACGACGTCGGCGTTTTCGGCCTTGCCGCGCGCCACCGCGTCATAAGCGACGCCGGCCGCGTCGGCGCCTTGCGCGGCGGCGACGAAGATCGCGCCGGACCGCTCCGCCCAGACCTGCAATTGCTCGATCGCGGCGGCGCGGAAGGTGTCGGCGGCGCCGATGACGACCTTCGCGCCTTCGGCCTGCAGCATCGCGGCGAGCTTGCCGATCGTGGTCGTCTTGCCCGAACCGTTGACGCCGGCGACGAGAACGATGCGCGGCTTCGGCCCGGCGGCGAAATCGAGGCGGCCTTCGCGCGGCTTCAGGATTTTCGTGATCTCGGCGGCGAGCGCGTCGCGCGCTTCGCTGTCTGCGACGTCGCGATCGAAGCGGCCCTCGGCCACGCCGGCGACGATGCGCGCGGCGGCGGCGGCGCCCATGTCGGATCGGATCAGCAAATCTTCCAGCGCGTCGAGCGCGGCCTGATCCAACTTCTTCTTGCCGAATACGCCGGCCACGCCTTCGCCCAGGCGCGCGGAGGATTTCTTTAGGCCGTCGGCGAGGCGATCGAACAGGCCCTGCTTCTGCGCCGGCACCGGTTCGGCGTCTTTCTTCTTGCCGAAAATATTCCAGTTCATGCGAACGATCCGATCAGGGCCTCGCCGTCATGGCCGGCGAAGGCGAGATGGGCTTTGGCGCCGCGCGGGGCCGCATCCGGCGCAAGGCGCACGCCGGTGAAATCCGCGAGCCGCGCGAACCCGCCGCCTTCCACCAGCGCTTCGGCGCTGCGCCCGACCCAGGCGTCAAGATGCTTGCGCAGCGCCGCGCGCGCCGCGGCGCGCAACG
>CAZMRN010000279.1:0-3661 GCA_964568575.1 uncultured Caulobacteraceae bacterium | reverse complement strand
AAGTCGATCTCACGTCGCCGCGGCGAGCGGCCGAGCTGTGCGCCGCCGCCTGGGCCTCAAACCTGCTCACCGAGGTGCTGGCGCTGCCGGCGCCGGTGCGCGATCTGGCGTTGCACGCGATCGGGACGGGCGCCTGGCGCGGGGCCGGGGGCCTGGTCAGCTTCCCGCTCATTGACGGCCCCGGCCCGAAGGCCGAGCTGTTGCGCATCGCGCCAGGCAAGGGCGCGCCAAGCCACACCCATGGCGGCATGGAATACACCCTCGTGCTCACCGGCGCCTTCGCCGACGCCACCGGTCGCTACGCGGTCGGCGACATCGCCGTCATGGGCCCGGCCGACTCCCACCGCCCGACCGCAGAACCTGGCGCTGTGTGCTACGCCCTGGCGGTGTCTGAGGCGCCGCTGAAATTCACAGGCGCGCTGGGCGTTTTGCAGAAGTTTTGGAAGCACTAGGGCGGCGCCCGCCCTGGCGAATCGGCGCGTCGCGGGACGCCGCGCTTGACCCCGCGCCTGCCCGGGCCCACAGCCGCGCGCGATGAACGCTTTCACCAGATGGCGCGACGGCGCGGTTGATTTCGTGACCAATATGGACGCGCGCGCCTGGCGCGTGGTGTGGGTCACGGTCGCGCTGTTCGTGATCGTCGGCGCGATGCTCGCGGCCGGGCGGCTGATCTTCGGCGACGAGGTCGCCGACGTCGTGCGCGCATGGCTGGGCGGGGCGGAGCGGGCCCATTGGGGCTTTCCCGCCGCGATCGCGGCCTTCACGCTGGCTGCTTTCGTGGGCGCGCCGCAATTCGTGCTGATCGCGGCGTGTGTGGTGGCGTTCGGGCCGGAGCGCGGCTTCTGGTACGCCTGGGGCGCGACGATCATCTCCGGCGCGGTCACCTTCTTCGCCGGCCGCATGACCGGCGCCGACAGGCTCGTGGCGCGCTATGCCGGCGCGACCGGCGGGCGCTTCACCCGCTTCATCGGCCGGAACGCCTTCCTCGCCTCGATGATCGTGCGCATGCTGCCGACCGCGCCGTTCATCGTGGTGAACATGGGCATGGCCGTGGCGGGCATGAAATTCCTGCCCTTCATCGCCGGTCTCGCGGTGGGGGTGCTGCCCAAGACCGCCATCGTCGCCTTCGCCGGCGACGGGATCATGGACGCGCTCGAAGGCAAAACCGGCGCGGCGGTGATCGCCGCCGCCATCGCCATTGCGATTTGGTTCGCGTTGATGCTGTTCATCCGCCGCGTTCTGCGTCCCGCCAAGGCGCGGATGGAGGGGGAGGATGGCGAGGCTGAGCCTTAGTGACGCGAGCGATGTTGCGCCCGCGCGCGCTCCGTACATCGCGCAAAATCCTTGCCCCGGGCCGGCGTTCGGGCTATCTCCCCGGCATGATCTTGCGCGGAAGCCTCCTTCTCGACGCGCTCCTGCTTAGGAGCCCCCGGGCGCTTTGAGCCCGCCGCAACGGCGCGCGCCTCGGGGGTTTTCAGTCTGAAATCAAAGCCTTGAAGGAGCGCCCCATGGCCGCCGCCACCGATCACGTCCGTATCTTCGACACCACCATGCGCGACGGGGAGCAATCCCCCGGCGCCTCGATGACCGCCGCCGACAAGCTGGAGATCGCCGCCCTGCTCGATTCCATGGGCGTCGACGTCATCGAGGCCGGCTTCCCGATCGCCTCCAACGGCGATTTCGAGGCCGTCCGCGCGGTGGCGGGCGTCGTGAAAAACTCCGTCGTTTGCGGCCTGTCGCGCGCCGGGATCAAGGATATCGAGCGCGCCGGCGAAGCGGTGAAGGGCGCAGCGCGCCCGCGCATCCACACCTTCATCTCCACCTCGCCCATTCACATGAAGCACAAGCTGCAGATGGAGCCGCACCAGGTGCTCGACGCCATCGAAGCGAGCGTGCGCGCCGCGCGCAACCTCGTCGACGACGTGGAATGGAGCGCGGAGGACGCCACCCGCACCGATCGCGATTTCCTGAAGCGCTGCGTGGAGACCGCCATCAAGGCGGGCGCGACCACGATCAATATTCCCGACACGGTCGGCTATTCGTTTCCGCAGGAATACGGCGCGCTGTTCAAGGATCTGATCGAGAGCGTGCCCGGCGCCGACAAGGCGATCTTCTCGGCGCATTGCCACAATGATCTGGGCTTGGCGGTGGCGAACTCGATCGCTGCGGTGCAGAACGGCGCGCGCCAGGTGGAGTGCGCGATCAACGGCCTCGGCGAGCGCGCCGGCAATGCGGCTTTGGAAGAAATCGTGATGGCGCTGCGCGTGCGCGGCGACGCATTGCCCTATCGCACGCAGATCGACTCAACCAAGCTCACGCGCGCCTCGCAGATGCTGTCGCGCATCACCGGCTTTCCGGTGCAGTACAACAAGGCGATCGTTGGCAAGAACGCGTTCAGCCACGAAAGCGGCATCCATCAGGACGGCATGCTGAAGAACAACCAGACCTACGAAATCATGCGGCCGGAGGATGTGGGGCAGGGCGCCACCAGCCTCGTCATGGGCAAGCTCTCCGGCAAGCACGCCTTCAAGGAAAAGCTGCGCGAGCTGGGTTACGAAGTGTCGGACAACGAATTGATCGACGCGTTCCAGCGCTTCAAGGATCTCGCCGATCGCAAGCGCCACATCTATGACGAGGATCTCGTCGCGCTCGTCGACGATGCGCTGTCGCATGGCGCCGACAGCATCCAGGTCAAGCGCCTGCGCGTCGTCGCCGGCACGGACGGGCCGCAAACGGCGGAGATCGATCTCATCATCGACGGCCAGGAGGTGTGGCGCACCGCGCGCGGCAACGGCCCCGTCGATGCGATCTTCAACGCCATCAAGGCCGCAGCGCCGCACGAGGCGACGCTCGATCTCTATCAGGTGCACGCCGTCACCGAAGGCACCGACGCGCAAGCCGAAGTGTCGGTGCGCCTGATCGAAAACGGCCGCGCCGCCTCGGCGCGCGCAGCGGATGCGGACACGCTCGTCGCCTCCGCAAAGGCCTATGTCGCGGCGCTCAACCGCGTCATGGCCAAACGCGATCCCCGCCAACACCCGCAGGAAATGGGCGCGGCGTAAATCGCTGCGCACCCCTTCTCCCCATGTGGGAGAAGGTGGATTGCGCCGAGGGCGCAAGACGGATGCGGGGCGCTTGCAAAAAATTGCAAGCGCCCCGCATCCGGCGCTCCGCGCCACCTTCTCCCGCACGGGGAGAAGGGGAAGGGATATCGTGACGCTTCCGATCTGGCCGTTCCTTGTCGTTGCGGCGTCCGCCTTGCAGGTGGTGCGCAACGCGTCGCAGCGCGCGCTCACCGAT
Organism: uncultured Caulobacteraceae bacterium; assembly: GCA_964568575.1. Classification (GTDB taxonomy): domain Bacteria; phylum Pseudomonadota; class Alphaproteobacteria; order Caulobacterales; family Aquidulcibacteraceae; genus RI-43. The sequence continues at coordinate 361 of CAZMRN010000279.1, read as the reverse complement.
GAGCTCGGCGTGTGGGGCGCTGCTTATGTGCGGTTTGTGTATGGGCTGCCGTTCGCGCTCGCCTGGGCTGCGGCGATCGTCGCCTGGCGCGGGCTCGATGGCGCGCCGAACGCGGCGTTCCTGAGCTGGACGTTGTTCGGGTCGGTGATGCAGGGCGCAGCGACGGTGTTTCTCGTCACGGCGATGCAGGGGCGCAATTTCGCCGTCGCCACCGCGCTCGCCAAAACCGAAGTGCTCGGCGCCACCGCCATCGGCGCGCTCCTGACGCATGATCTCATCACCGGCGCGCAATGGGGCGGCGCGATCGTCGCGTCGCTCGGCATCGCGCTGCTCGCGCGCGTCAGCGTCACGCCGGCCGCTT
>CAZMRN010000278.1:0-3663 GCA_964568575.1 uncultured Caulobacteraceae bacterium | reverse complement strand
TGCTGGCGCAGCGCCTGGCCGATCCCCACGACCTCGCCGTGCGCGCGGCAGCCGCCCGCGGGGCCGCGAAGCCCGAAGCGGCGCGCATGCTGGCTGATCTGGCGGAAGCGCTGGCGACGGGCTAGAGGCGTTCGATGGCCGCCACACGCCCCGTTCCCTTCGACGTCGGACCCGTGCATTTCGTCGGCGTCGGCGGCATCGGCATGTCCGGCATCGCCGAAGTGATGAAGACGCTCGGCTACGACGTGCAGGGATCCGACGCGCGCGAGAGCGCCAACACCGAGCGCCTGCGCGCGCTCGGCGCCCGCATCATGATCGGCCACGATGCGGCCAATATCGACGGCGCGGGCGTGCTGGTGATCTCGTCTGCGATCAAGGGCGGCAATCCGGAGGTCGAGGCGGCGCGCGCGCAGGGCGTGCCGGTGGTGCGCCGCGCCGAGATGCTGGCCGAGCTGATGCGCCTGAAATGGACCGTCGCGATCGGCGGCACGCACGGCAAGACGACCACCACCTCGATGGTGGCGGCCTTGCTTGACGCCGGCGGCGTCGATCCCACGGTGATCAATGGCGGCGTGATCAACGCCTATGGCTCCAATGCGCGCATCGGAGAAGGCGATTGGATGGTGGTGGAGGCCGACGAAAGCGACGGCACGTTCACGCGCCTGCGCGCGACGGCGGTGATCGTCACCAACGCCGATCCCGAACATCTCGATCATTACGGCACCGAAGAGGCGATGACCGAGGGGTTTCGCAGCTTCGTGCAGAACATTCCGTTCTACGGCTTTGCGGTGATGTGCGTGGATCATCCCCGCGTGCGCCAGATTGCGCAGACCGTCGTCGACCGCCGCATCATCGCCTACGGCTTCGACGAGGGCGCCGATGTCCGCGCGGTCAATCTGCGCCCCGCCAAGACCGGCGTGACCTTCGACATCATCGCGCGCCGGCGCGGCGAGGGGCCGGGCGTGACGCTGCACGATCTCTTCCTGCCGATGGCCGGCCGCCACAATGTGCAGAACGCGGTCGCCGCCATCGCGGTGGCGCGCGAACTCGGCGTGAATGACGCGCAAATCCGCAAGGGCCTGCGCTCGTTCGGCGGCGTGAAACGGCGGTTCTCGGCCGTCGGCGAATGGAACGGCGTGCGCATCATCGACGATTACGGCCACCATCCGGTGGAGATCGCCGCCGTGCTGCGCGCGGCGAGGGACATTTGCGAAGGCCGCGTGATCGCCATCGCCCAGCCGCACCGCTACACCCGATTGCGCGATCTGTTCGCCGATTTCGCAACCTGTTTCGCCGACGCCGACATCGCGGCCGTCGCCGACGTCTATCCCGCCGGCGAAGCGCCGATCCCAGGAATTGACGCCGACGCGCTGGTTGCTGCGATCGCCAAGACGGGGCATCGCGGCGCCCGCAAGCTCGCCGCGCTGGACGACATGGCCGCCTTCGTGCGCGCCGAGGCCAATCCCGGGGATTTCGTGGTCTGCCTCGGCGCCGGCGACATCACCGCCCACGCCAACGCGCTCGCCGGGAAGCTCGGCGGATCGTGACCTCGGGCGCGATCGCCGCTAGGATGAAGACCATGAACGCTCCCCATCGTCCTGCGCCGTCGGAGCCGACCGAGCTGCGCTTCGATTTCGATCTCTATGTCCGTCTGGGCGAGAGCCGCATCCTCGGCGAGACGCGGCGTTTCGAACTGGCGGACGGGAGACTTATCGAAATGCCGACCGAGGGCGATCTGCACATGTATGTGCGTCAGCGCTTGATGTTGCTGTTTGCGAGCGCGCTGCCGGCGTTGGCCGCGCGGGGCCTGTCCTTCTTGACCGATCCCACGGTGCGCATCGATTCCCTCAATGCGGTCATCCCTGACCTCATTGTCGCGCCCGCCTTACATCGCTCCGGCGGCTACAAAATCGAGGATCTCGCGCTTGCGGTCGAGGTGGCGATTTCAAGCGCCGAGTATGACCGCACCACCAAGCGCGACATCTACGCCCAAGCCGGCGTGCCGCTGTACTGGCTGGTGGAGCCCGAGGCGGGCGTCGTGCGCGTGTTCTTCGCGCCCGCGAACGGCGTCTATGCGCGCGCGGAGACGTTCGCGCCGGGCCAAAGCCTCACGCTGCCGTTCGCGCCGGACGTCAGCCTCGACCCCGCGGACTTTCTGTGACGGGCGCCGCCGTGCGCGGCGATGTGATCGAGCGCGCGCCGCTTGCCCCGCTCACCTGGTTTCGCGTCGGCGGGCCGGCGGATCGCTTGTTCCTTCCCGCCGACCGCGATGATCTTTCCGCGTTCCTGAAAACGTTTCCACACGAAGCGCCGGTTTTGCCGCTCGGCGTCGGATCGAACGTCATCATCCGCGACGGCGGCGTCGAGGGCGCGGTGATCCGCTTGGCCGGCAGGGCGTGGGCGCAGATCGAGGTTCTCGACGGCGCGCGCATTCGCGCCGGCGCCGGCGCGCTCGATTCCATGGTCGCGAAGGCGGCGGCGAAAGCGGGGATCGGCGGGTTGGAGTTTCTCATCGGCGTGCCGGGCACGATCGGCGGCGCGCTGACGATGAACGCCGGCTGCTACGGGCGCGAGACCAAGGACATCCTCATCGAGGCGACGGCGATCACGCGCGACGGCGAGATCCTTTCTCTCTCGAACAAGGATTTCGGCTTCACCTATCGCCGCAACGCCTTGCCGCCCGGGCTGATCTTTCTCGACGCGACGTTTCAGGGCGTCGCGGAAGATGAAGAGGCGGTCGCCGCGATGATGGGCGAAATCACCGCGCAGCGCGAGCAAGCGCAGCCGATCCGGGAGAAAACCGGCGGCTCAACGTTCAAAAATCCGCCCGGCCATTCGGCGTGGAAGCTGGTCGACGAGGCCGGCATGCGCGGCGCGCGGCGCGGCGCAGCGCAGGTCAGCGAGAAGCATTGCAATTTCCTGATCAACACCGGCGAGGCGACCGCCGCCGACATCGAAGGCCTCGGCGAAGACGTGCGCGCCGCCGTGCTCGCCAAATCCGGCGTGACGCTGGAGTGGGAGATCAAACGGATCGGACGGCCCTAAGGACGCGAGTGTGGAACCCTCGCCCCCAATCGGGGGAGAGGGCGGGCGCTTACTTTTCCAGCCTCACGCCGCTGCGGGCCATTTGCTCAAAATCGTCGCCGCGTCGAAATAGTCGCGCCACAGCGCGATCTTGCCGCCGCGCACCTCGAACACGCCGATCACCGGCAGCTCGACCCAGCCGCTCGCGACGAGGTGCCGGTCGAGGCGTTCGAGAAACACGACCGGGCCGGCGGTCGCTTCGCGCAGGATCAGGAATTCGTTCTCGATCGTCGGCGCGAAGAACGGCTCGAGCACGGCGCGCACGCCCGCGGGCCCGGAGACCTTGGCGAGCGGCATGTTTTCGTAAACGCAATCCTCGGCGATGAAGCGCAGGCCGTTGTCGTAATCCTTCACCGCCATCGCGGCCATGAAGGCTTTGACGACGGCGAGCGGGTCGTGCGGATCGGTCATGGGCGGCTCCTCTCAACGGAGGCCGCTTGTCCGCCCCGCGGCACGCCGCGGCAATTACCGCGGAGGTCAAACCGGGGGCGAGAGCAGGATGAACGCCGCCGCGCCGCCTGCGGCCAACAGCGCGAGCAGCAGGCCGATCACGAGCCCGCCGCCGCCGCGTTTGGGGGG
>CAZMRN010000277.1:0-3680 GCA_964568575.1 uncultured Caulobacteraceae bacterium | reverse complement strand
ATGAGGACACCATCCGCGCGGCCGCGGACTCCATCGCCGGCGATATCCCGCTGCGCCTCGTCATCGTCGCCAGCGGCGTTCTGCAGGACGATGTCGCCAAGCCGGAAAAACGCCTCGCCGATCTCGACGGCGCGCGCCTCGCCTATGCGTTCGCGGTGAACGCGACCGGCCCTGCGCTCGTCGCCAAACATGTCGCGCCGCTGCTCGCGCGCGACGGCAAGGCCGTGTTCGCCGCCTTGTCGGCGCGCGTCGGCTCGATTGCGGACAACCGCCTCGGCGGCTGGCACGGCTATCGCGCGTCGAAGGCGGCGCTGAACATGCTGCTGCGCACGATCGCCATCGAGCAGGCCGCGCGCCGCCCCGCGCATATCGTCCTTGCGCTGCATCCCGGCACGGTCGACACCCGCTTGTCGAAACCGTTCCAGCGCGGGCTCGATCCCGCACAAATCGTCACGCCCGACATCGCGGCGGCGAACCTGCTGCGCGTCATCGACGGCGCGACGCCCTCGGACAGCGGCGCACTGTTGGCGTGGGACGGCGCGCCGATTCCGTTCTGAACGCAGCGCCCCCTCAGTCCGCTGCGCGGCCAGCTCCCCCGCAAGCGGGGGAGCAAAGGCGGATTTTTCTTCCCCCGCGTGCGGGGGAAGTGGCCGGCGCAGCCGGTCGATGGGGGCGTTCGACGCTTTTCAGCGGCCCGCTTAAAGGCCAAAACGCGACAGGCCTTCCGCGATCGTGGGATCGACCTGCACGTCGCGCGGCTGCAAGGGCCGCGTCAGGCGCAGCCCGTCGAGGCTGCGCGCGCGCGACAGCGCCACGTAAGTCTGGCCCGGCGCGAACGCGCCGCGGCCGAGATCGATCTCGACCGCATCGAGCGTCATGCCTTGCGCCTTGTGGATCGTCAGCGCCCAGGCCGGCGCCAGCGGAAACTGGACGTATTTGAACTCGTCCTTCGCCTCCATCTGTTTTTCTTTTTCGTTCCACACCCAGCGCGCCTGCGGCCATGTCGCGCGCTCGACCTCGACCGTCTCGCCGGTGGCGTCGAGGCGCACATGCACGAGATCGGCCGTCAACTTCGCGACGGCGCCGAGCGTGCCGTTCACCCAGCGGCCCTCGCCGTCGTTCTGCGTGAAGATCACGCGCGCGCCGGGCTTGAGCACGAGCTCGAAGGGCGCTGGAAAGCGATCGCCCTGCGCGCCCGCGCGCGGCGCCTGGCCTTCGAACCCGCCGGTGAACACCGCCCCGTCGCCCGGCAGGCTGGCCAGGCCGCGCGCATTGTAATTGTCGGCGACGGCGTTGGTCGCCGCCAAAAGCAAGGGACGTTGGCGCAGGCTGCGTTCCACGCAAGCCTCGTTCAGCGCATCGAGCGCGGCGGCGAGATTGCGGCGCTCGCGGATCTGCGCAAGCAGCTCGATGAAATCCTCGTCCGTCTGGCGGCGCACGCGCAACAATTCGAACGCGCTGACGTCGGCGTCGCGCAGCACATGCGCGGAAAACGCGAACGGGCTCGCATAGCCCGCCTCCTCCAACAAACCGCCCTCCCCGCCCCGCACGACGGGCGGCAATTGATAGAAATCGCCGATCAACACCATCTGCACGCCGCCGAACGGACGCACGCTTTTGCGCGCGGCGCGCAGATGTCGATCCATCGCATCGAGCACGTCGGCGCGCACCATCGACACCTCGTCGACGATGATGCGGCGCGTCACCCGCGCCAGACGCGAAAAGAAGAAGCTCGGCTTTTCGTTCTCGCCGATCAGCGGTCGCGGCGGAAAGCCGAAGAAGGAATGGATCGTTTGCCCGCCGATATTCATCGCCGCGAGGCCCGTCGGCGCCAGCACGACCTGCGGATAGCCGGGATCCTCGTCGACCAATGCGCGGATGAAGTGGCTTTTGCCGGTGCCGGCGCGGCCCGTGAGCAGCACGACCGGCGTGTTTTGCGCGATCGCGGCGCGGACTTCCCTTTCGGCGTCGTCGCTGACGTCTTGAGCCCGGTGCTTCATACGCGGACCCTTTGCTTTGCAGGCGCGTCGCCCATTTTGCGGCGCAGATAATCGTCGAATTTCGGCACCGTAAACGCGACCTCGCCGCGCGTCGGCGCATAGGCCATGCCCTTCTTGATCACCTCGTCGCGGATCGGCGCGGCTTGTTTCACCGTCAAGCCGATGCGCTGGGCGACGGCGGCGGAATCGGCGCCGGCGGGCCCGAACTCCGCGAGCGCACGCGCATAATCCAATTGGCGCTCGGTCAAGCGCGCGAAGCGGACATGGAAAAAGCCCTGATCGAGCGCCGCCACCGCGCGGCGCGTCGCTTCTTCCGCATCCTTGCGCGTGATCGGCGAGTGCGCCGCGACCTCCCACGCATGCGAGCCCCATACCTGCAAAAAGAACGGATAGCGCTCCGTCTCCTTCAAAATGTGCGCCAGCGCTTCGTCGTGAAACTGCACGCCTTCGCGCTCCGCCGGGGCGGTGAGAGCGGCGCGGGCATCGTCCTCTTCAAGCTGGCCGATCGGCGGGTAATCGAACAGGCGCTCGGCGTAGGATTTGGTGTCGCCGGCGAGTTTTGCGAGCTGCGGCAGGCCGGCGGCGAACATGAGCACCGGCAATTGCCGCTGCGCGATCTTGTGCATCGCCATGATCAGCGCGGACAAGTCCGGGCGCGACAGGCTTTGCACTTCGTCGATCAGGATCGCGACCGCGGCGTTGCGCGCGCGCGCCGCCTCGCCGATGACGACGAACAGGTCCGTGAGATCGACCGCGAGATCGCCGGTGGCGATTTCGTTCGATAAGCCGAATTCAACGTCGCCGATCGACACCTTGAACGCGCCGGCGAAAGCGCGCAGCTGCCCAAACGCCTTCTGCACGTCATGGCCGACGCGTTTGACCACGTTCAGCCGCAGCAGCAGGCGATGCAATTGCGGCGTCACCATTTCCGGCAGCGAGCGTTCGGCGTCAGCCTCGAACAGCGCAGTCTGGCAGCCCTCGGCTTCCGCAAGCTGTTCGAACTTGTTGAGGAGCACGGTTTTTCCGACGCCGCGCAAGCCCAGCATGATCATGCTTTTCGGCGCCCGCCCCGCCTTGGCGCGCTTGATCGTGGCGAGCGCGCGGTCGATCAGCGGCTCGCGGCCGGCGAGTTCGGGCGGCGGCGCCCCGGCGCCGGGATTGTAGGGATTGTCGACGGGGTTCATGGCCGTCCTGGAGACGCCGCCGGCCCGGGAGTCCCGGCGGCGGTCGCGCTGGCTAAGCGGGTAAGTTTGGCCAAGTTCGGTCGATTCGACCGAAAAGTCTCGCATCCAGCCGCGTCTAGATGTGTTTGGTCGAAATGGCCAAACTTTCCTGTACGGCCCCGACAATGAAAGTTTGGTTCTTTGGGCCTAACTCGGCAAAACTCGCCTAGCTATTCCGCAGCAGCGCGTTGAACAGCGCCCCGCCGACCAGGCGGCGGCCTTCGGCGTCCCAGAAGGCGCCGCGGCCGGTCGGCTCGCCATCGGCGAATTCGCCTTCGTAGCGGCAGCCATTGGCGTAGAGCAGCACGCCCTCGCCGTGGCGGCGCGACCCGCGCCAGCCGCCGGCATAGCGTTCGCCGGACGTCAGGCGGACCACGCCGAAGCCGTTGGCCGAGCCGTTCGCCCAATCGCCGGCGTACTCCCCGCCGCCGACCTGGGCCACCCAGGCCGACGCTCC
>CAZMRN010000276.1:0-3688 GCA_964568575.1 uncultured Caulobacteraceae bacterium | reverse complement strand
CATCGGGGCGCGCATCGAGCGCTTCACGCCAAGCCTGCCGCGCCTCATCGCGCATGCCCAGGCGCCAATACACGTCGCCCAAATGGTCGAGCACTTCGGGATTAGGATCGTCCTGCGACAATTGATTGGCGCGTTCGATCAGCGCGCGCGCCTCGGCGAAGCGGCCATATTGGTAATAGGCCCATCCGAGACTGTCGATCACCGCGTAATCGAAACTGCGGAAAGTGAAGCCGCGCCACAGCAGGCGATAGCCCTCCTCCAGGCCTTCGGGCCGCTGGATCAGCGCATAGCCGAGCGAATTGAGCCGAACGCCGGAATCCGGACGCTCGGCAAACATCGCGCGCGCGATGGCGATGCCGTCTCGCCACAGCGTCGGGTGATCCATCAGAACGGTGATGGCCATGTAGCGGATATCGTCGTCGGTCGGGGCGAGCGCCATGGCGGCTCGTACGTCGCGCACGGCATCGTCGAGCCGGCCGGCGTAGAAGTGCGCATAGGCCCGGTAGCTCAAGACATCGGCGCGATCTTTCGGCGTCTGCGCCAACGCCAGGGCGCGTGTTTGCGCAGCGACGGCGGCGCGATCGCGGCCGGCGGCGCGATAGACGTCGCCCGCGCCGCTCAACACCGCCCAGCGCGCCGCGCCGACGCGCTCAGCCGCCTCGGCGGCAGCGACGGCGCGATCGTCTTGTTTCTGCTTCAGGAAAATACTGGCGCGGCTGAGTTCGGCCTCGGCGGCGAACACGCTTTGTGCGGTCAGCCGCGCCAGAATGCGCTGCGCGCCGCCATAGCCTTTTGCGGCGACCAGTTGGTTCGCGGCGGCAAGCGTCCAATCGTCGGCGGCGGGATCAAGCAGGACGCCGAATTGCAGAAACAGCGCAGCGCTCGGCGAAGCCAGCCCATCGACGCCTTCGGGATTGGACAACAGCGCCATCAGGCCTTCGGTGTTGGTCAGATAGTCCGATAGGAACATCAGCCAGCGGCCCGTCGCGCGGCGGGCGTCGAGCGCAGGCTCCAGCGGCGGCGCGCCTTCGGCCAGCCGCGCGCGATTGGCGATCACATCGGCGGAATGCGGCGCGAACGGCTCGACCAGCGCATAGAGGCGCTGGGCCTCCTCGGCGCGGCCAAGGCGATGATTGGCGAGCGCGGCGCGATAGAGGATTTGCACCGTGCGGGTGGCGGCGAGCGCGCGGGTGAGGTCTTCCTCGGTTTGCGGTTCGTCCTCGCCAGGCGGCGTCACATCGAGGCCCGCGACGATGCCGGCATAGACGATTGCGGCGTCCTCCAGGCGCCCAGCGCCTTCCAGGATCAAAGCGCGGGCGACCTGCGGCAATGGATCCGGCAGATCGGCTGCGCCTTGGCCGAGGCGTTCAAGCGCGGCGTCGGCGCGGCTTTCGGCAAGCAGCAGGAACGGTTCGTAGAGATCGCCGGCGGCCCCGTTCAGGCCGTCCGGCATAGCTTGGAGCGTCGCCCGTGCGCCGCCGAAGCGATCGGCCGCCAGATCGTCCAGGAACACAAGCGTGCCCCACACCGGGGTGCGCTCGCCGCGACCGAAAGCTTCACGGGCGCTGGTGACCAGGCTGTCGAGATCGGCCTCTAGGAGCGCGTCCAGCGGCTGTCCGTACTCGCGCGACACGCCGGCCGGCGGGGCGGTGGCGCGCACGATGGCGGAATTCTCCACCGCCGCGGCGACCCTTGCGGAGGCCTGCTCGCCGGCCGCCGTAGGCGAGGCCGCCAAGCCGTCCGGAACCGCCGCCAAGCTCAGAACCGTCGCCAACAAGACCGCGCGCATGCCTGCCATTCCATCCTCCGCCGTCCGCGGCGCCCGGCCTTCGGAGCCTGTCACGATGGCTTCACATCGTGGGATAATTGGGGCCGCCGCCGCCTTCGGGGGTGGCCCAATCAATGTTCTGCGACGGATCCTTAATGTCGCAGGTTTTGCAGTGGACGCAGTTCTGAGCGTTGATCTGGAACCGCGGATTGTTCCCCTGCTCGTCATAGAGCACCTCATAAACGCCGGCCGGGCAATAGCGTTGCGCCGGTTCGGCGTAGAGCGGCAAATTGTGCGCGATGGGGATCGTCGGGTTGCGCAGCTTGAGGTGAACCGGCTGGTCCTCCTCATGATTGGTGTTGGAGAGAAACACGCTCGACAATTTGTCGAACGACAAAACGCCGTCCGGCTTGGGGTAAGCGATGGGCTTGTGTTTGGCGGCGGGTTCGGTCGCGGCGGCGTCGGTCTTGCCGTGCTTGAGGGCGCCGAAGCCTGTCAGCACGGAGAACCCGCCGAACACCGTGGTCGACCACATGTCCAGCCCGCCGAGCATGATGCCGCCCAAGGTGCCGAAACGCGACCAGAGCGGCTTGGCGTTGCGCACGAGCTGCAGATCTTTGTAGACCCAGCTGGCGCGATAAGCGGCTGTGTAGGCGTCGAGTTCGTCACGCTGGCGCCCCTCGGCGAGCGCCTCGGCGATCGCTTCGGCCGCCAGCATCCCAGTCTTCATCGCATTGTGCGTGCCTTTGATGCGCGGCACGTTGACGAAGCCGGCCGAGCACCCGATGAGCGCGCCGCCCGGAAATGTGAGTTTGGGGACCGATTGCAGCCCGCCTTCGGTGATGGCGCGCGCGCCGTACGCGATGCGCTTGCCGCCGGCCAGATGCGGCGCGACGGAAGGATGGTGCTTGAAGCGCTGGAACTCGTCGAACGGCGACAGATAGGGGTTCTTGTAATTCAGGTGCACCACGAAGCCGACCGACACGTAGCGCTCGCCCCAGTGGTACAGAAACGAGCCGCCGCCGGTGTGATCGTCGAGCGGCCAGCCGAATCTGTGCTGCACCAGCCCGCGGCGATGGTTCTCCGGCGGCACCTCCCACAATTCCTTCAGCCCGATGCCGAATTTTTGCGGATCGCGGCCGTCCGACAGGCCGAGCTTGTCGCTGAGTTTCTTGGTCAGAGAGCCGCGCGCGCCTTCGGCGAACAGCGTGTATTTCGCATGGATTTCGATGCCTGGCGTATAGACGCCCGGCTTCTGATGACCCTCCCGGTCGACGCCCATATCTCCAGTGAGCACGCCCTTCACGGCGCCGGCGTCGTCGAACAGCACGTCGGCCGCTGCGAAGCCAGGATAAATCTCCGCGCCGAGCGCCTCGGCGCGGCTTGCCAGCCAACGGCATACGACGCCGAGCGAGCCGATATAGTTGCCGTGATTGTTCATCAGCGGCGGCATCGCAAAATTCGGCAATGTCAGCGCGCCGGCCGGCCCGAGCATCAGGAAGCGATCTTCCGCGACCGGCGTGTCGAGCGGCGGTTCGTCCTCGCGCCAGTCGGGAAGCAATTCGTCGAGCGCGCGCGGGTCGATCACCGCGCCGGACAGGATATGCGCGCCGACTTCGGAACCTTTCTCCAGGACCGCAACCGTCGCGTCCGGCGAAACCTGCTTGAGGCGGATCGCGGCCGAGAGGCCGGAGGGACCCGCGCCGACGATGATCACGTCATATTCCATCACGTCGCGCTGGATGTCGTCCGCCATAAGGGCTCCCACGGGTGATTTGCTGCGCGTCCGCGCCTGATCGAGTCGCGCGCGTTTATCAGAGCTAGCCTGCGGCTTCGCAAGGCCAAGGGCGGGCGCGCTTGGTCGCGGGCCGCGCGCCTGCATTGGCGAAGCAGCTGGCGACGTCTAGCGTCCAGCCATGG
>CAZMRN010000275.1:0-3689 GCA_964568575.1 uncultured Caulobacteraceae bacterium | reverse complement strand
GACCGATCCCGCGCTGCCCTCCGGCACGGACCGCGTCCACGCCGCCGCCGCGTCGTTCGATCCCGGCGGCGCGCACGCCATCGTCGTCAATCTGCAGGGCGACATGCCCACGATGACGCCGGGGGACCTCGCCCGCGGCGTTGCGGCGCTGACGCCCGCCGGCGACATCGCCACCCTCGCCGCCCCCTCCGACGACGACGCCGACCGCGCCAATCCCAATGTGGTGAAAGCGGTGATCGCGTTCGCGCCCGGGACCCAAACAGGCCGCGCGCTCTATTTCACGCGCGCGCCGGCGCCGGCGGGGCGTGGCCCGGTCTGGCGCCATGTCGGGCTTTATGTTTATCGCCGCGCCGCGCTGGCGCGCTTTGTGGCGGCGCCGCCGTCTGCGTTGGAGCGCCGCGAGAGCCTGGAGCAATTGCGCGCGTTAGAGATGGGCATGCGCATCGATGTGGGCCTTGTGGAGACGTTTCCGAAAGGCGTCGACAGCCCCGAGGACCTCGCCGCGGCGCGCGCACAGCTGGCGTCCAGAGGTCCCCGTTCATGACTGACGCGATCGCTTTCCAGGGCGAGCCCGGCGCCAATTCGCACATCGCGTGCGCGGCGCATTATCCCGCGCTCACGCCGATGCCGTGTGCGACCTTCGAGGACGCCTTCGCGGCCGTGGCCGACGGCGCAGCTCGGCTGGCGATGATCCCGATCGAGAATTCGGTCGCCGGCCGCGTCGCCGACGTGCACCACCTCATCCCGGAATCCGGATTGTTCGTGATCGGCGAACATTTTCTGCCGATCCGGCATCAATTGCTCGGCCTGCCGGGCGCCACGCTCGCCGGGCTAAAGCGCGTGCGCAGCCATCCCCAGGCGCTCGGCCAGTGCCGCAAGGCGTTGCGCGCCATGGGTCTCGAGGCGGTCAAGACCGCCGACACCGCCGGCGCCGCGCGCGAAATCCGCGAGGCGGGGGACCCCGCAGAAGGCGCGCTCGCCTCGACGCTGGCGGCGGAAATCCACGGCCTGACCATCCTCAAGCCCGACGTCGCCGACGCCGGCCACAACACCACCCGCTTCCTGGTGTTTTCCGCGACCCAGCACTTTGCGCGCCCTGACCAGGGCCCTTGCGTCACCAGTTTTGTTTTCCGGGTGCGCAACGTTCCGGCCGCGCTCTACAAGGCGCTCGGCGGCTTCGCCACCAATGGCGTGAACATGACCAAGCTGGAATCCTATATCGAGGACGGGTCGTTCTCCGCCGCGATGTTCTATGCCGACGTCGAAGGCCATATCGAAGACCCCGGCCTGAGGCTGGCGATGGAGGAGCTGGCCTTTTATTCCTCGTTTGTGCGCGTGCTCGGCGTTTACCCTGCCGATCCGCGCCGCGCGGCCTGACGGGGCTTGGCCGTAACCGGAGGCCCGCGGGGGGCGTAGCCGCTGGAGAGCCATGGAAAGACGGGGTCCAGACGAGCCGCGCCTGCGCGGGTTGATGCTTGCGGGCATCGCCGGCGACAGCGTGGCCCATCGGATGTTTCTTTCCGAGTGCGCCAATTTGTTGCGCGCCTTCTACCGCAATCGCTTGCGGCATGCGCCGGAGGATGCAGAAGACCTTGTGCAGGATACCTTGATCGCCTTGCACACCAAGCGTGACACCTACGATCCCGCCTATCCGCTGACGGCGTGGCTGTATGCGATCGCGCGTTATCGGCTGATCGACCATGTGCGGCGGCAAAGGCGGCGCGGCGTGCAGGTGCCGGTCGAGGACGACGCGGCGTTCACCGACAGCGATTCCGAAGCCGCCGACGCCCGGCGCGACATCGGCGTCCTGCTGGCGCAATTGCCGCCCAAGCAACGCGACGCCATTCGGCTGGTGAAACTCGACGAGAAAAGCGTGCGCGAAACCGCTCAAGAAATGGGGATTTCAGAATCCGACGTCAAAATATCCATCCATCGTGGGGTCAAGACGCTCGCCCGGCTGATGACTGGTGGGCCGCCTGCGTCATGAAGACCGACGACCTCATCGATCTCCTGGTCAAGGACGAGATGCCCGCGAAGCCGCGCCCGGCGGCGCCGCGCGCGCTGTTCGCCGCCGCGATCGGCCTGGCGATCGCAGGCTTTCTCGTGGTCAGCGTGCTCAAGCTGCGCCACGATTTCGGCGATGCGATCATGATGGTGATGATGAAGGCGGGCTTCGCCGCCGCGTTCGCCGCAATCACGCTGCCGCTGATGCTTACGCTATTGCGTCCGGGGCGCAGATTGGGCCGGCTCGCCTACGGTCTGGCGGCGGCGTTCGTGGTCGCAGCGCTCGCCGCGATGATCGCGCTCGCCGGCGCGGATCCAAGCGAGCGCATGCGCGTCTGGATGGGCGGCGGGCTGCCCTGGTGCGTGATCGTGGTGCCGATTTTGGCTGCGCCGACGACGGCGGCCCTGTTGTGGATCGCGCGGCGGTTCGCGCCGACGCGATTGACGCTGACGGGCGGCGCGATCGGCGCCTTCTCCGGCGGCATCGGCGCGATGGCGTACGCCATGTATTGCCCGATCGATTCCGTCGCCTTCGTGGCGACGTGGTATTCGCTCGCCATCGCCGTGTGCGCGGCGCTCGGCGCGCTGGCGGGGGCGCGCTTTTTGCGCTGGTGAGGTAACCGCGCGGCGAAGCGCCGCGTAGGTCCAAGCATGGGAGCGCCGCGATCGCCCCCAATGCTCGGAGACCTCGACATGCTAGACAAAGTTCGCCGCTACGCGCCCGCCGCGTTCTCGGTTTTCGCAAGCGCCGTCTTTCTCGACAGCCTGCGCTTCAAATTCACTGATCATCCCAAGACGCAGGAAATCTTCGGCCGGCTCGACGGTTGGGCGGAATCGCTGGGCGCGCAGGGATTGTTTTCCCACACCGGCCTGTTCAGCCAATACGCCATCGGCGCGGCGGAATTGTTCGCTTCGTCGCTGCTGCTGATCGGCCTTGCGCCGAACATGCAGCGCCTGCACGCGGTCGGCGCGCTGATCGCTTTCGCAGTGATGAGCGGCGCGGTGAGCTTCCATCTGTTCACGCCGCTCGGCGTCGACCCGAACAATGACGGCGGCGGTTTGTTTGCAGCGGCGGCCACCATCTGGGCGACCTCGCTGGGCCTGCTGCTGTATCGCCGCGACGTCCTTGCCGCGCTGGCGCGCGATCTCGCCGCCGCGTTCGTGCCGGCCCGGCCTGCGCCGAGCGCAGCCCGCATCGCCTACGCTTGATCCTTCACGCAACCACAAACGACTAGGAGATTGTCCCATGATCCTGACCTGCATCCGCACCTTGCTGATCTCGATGGCGATGGCCGTCGTCGGCGTCACCGCAGTCGCCGTCGCGACGCCCGCCTTTGCAGACCAGCCCGCGACCTACACCGGGCGGTTCTCGAATGTCGCCGTCGGCGGCTACGATCCGGTGGCCTATTTCACCGCGGGCCGGCCTGTGCGCGGCAGCGACGCCTTCAAGATCATCCATCGCGGCGCGGAATATCGTTTCGCCTCGGCGGAAAATTTGGCGGCCTTCCGCGCTAATCCCGATCGCTATGCGCCGCAATATGGCGGATATTGCGCCTGGGCGATCTCGCAAGGCTACACCGCGCCGGGCAATCCGAACAATTGGCGCATCGTCGATGGCAAGCTTTATCTGAACTACAACGCGGAGATCCAACGCCGCTGGGAAGGCGACATCCCGACCTTCATCC
>CAZMRN010000274.1:2021-3694 GCA_964568575.1 uncultured Caulobacteraceae bacterium | reverse complement strand
AGCGCCGATCGGCGGAGGCCTCGCAACCCGCCATCGCGCCCGCGCCGCCCGCGCCCGCGCCCGCCGGCTGGGCCGATCTTGCGCCGCTTCTGGAGGCGCTGCCCGATCCCGCTCTGCTCGTCGATCGCGAAGGGCGGATCGTCGGCTCCAACAACGCGGCGCGGCGGCAATTGCGCTTCGAGGCGGCGGGGTTGCGGCTGTCGTCGATCCTGCGCCAGCCGGCCGTGCTCGACGCGGCGGCGGCTGCGGCGCATGACGGCCAGAGCCGCACGGTCGAGTACCAGACCGCAGCGCAAGTCGACGAGCATTTCCGCTGCTATGTGGCGCCGATCGCGTGGGGCGCGCAGACCGCCGCGCTGATCGCCTTCCATGACGAAACCGCGCGCATCAACACCGAGCGCATGCGCGCCGATTTTCTCGCCAACGCCAGCCATGAATTGCGCACGCCGGTCGCCGCGATTTCCGCGCTGATCGAAACCTTGGCGGGACCCGCGCGCGACGATGCGGAGGCGCGCGCGCGGTTTTTGCGCATGATGGAATTGCAGGTCGAGCGCATGCGCCGCCTGATCGACGATCTGCTGTCGCTGTCGCGCATCGAACTTGACGAACACGTGCCGCCGACCGACCGCGCCGACCTCGCGGCGGTGGCCCGTGAGGTCGTCGACGCGATGACGCCCATCGCGCGCGACCGCACGGTGCGTCTGGCGATCGAAGGTCTCGACGCGGTCGACGTCATCGGGGAGCGCTTCCAGCTCGCCCAGGTGGTGCAGAACCTAGTCGACAACGCCATCAAATACTCCCCCGCCGGCGGCGTGGTGACGATCACGCTCGGCGAGGCGGCCAATCGCGAGGAGGCGATCGAGCAGGCCGGGCGCCGCTGGCCGGACGCGGGCCGGATTTCGCTGCTCACCCCCGCCCAGATCGCGCCGCGCTACGCTTTTGTCCGGGTGACCGATCACGGCGCCGGCATCGGCCGGCGGTTCCTGCCGCGGCTGGGCGAACGCTTCTTCCGGGCGGAGCGGGAGCTGGGCGCCGACAAGGGCGGCACGGGCCTGGGGCTCGCCATCGTCAAGCACATCGTCAACCGCCATCGCGGCGGCTTTCTGGTGGAGAGCCGGCCGGGCGAGGGCTCCGCCTTCGCGGTTTATTTGCGCCGTCCGCGCAAGACCGCCGACGCGGCCGCCGAGCCGCCCTGACGCGCGATCTGATCGCCGCTCCTTCACAGGAGTGTCATAGAAGCAGGCTACATCCCGCTCGCATCGATCCCCGACCGCACGCTCGCCAAGGACCGCCGCCCAATGCCGGACACAAGCGACCGCGGTCCCGCCGGCCCGTCCCTGATGACGGCGCCCAGCGTCGCTGCGCGGGGCGCGATCACCGGCGCGCCAGTCAAGGTCATGGCCCGCGACGTCTCGGTGCATTACGGCGCCAAGCAGGCGCTGTTCGATATCTCCCTCGACGTGCCGGACCGCGCCGTCACCGCCTTCATCGGCCCTTCCGGCTGCGGCAAGACCACGTTCCTGCGCTGCATCAACCGCATGAACGACACGATCGAGGGCGCGCGCGTCTCCGGCGTCATCGAGATCGAGGGCAAGGACATCTACGCCAAGGCGGTGGACCCGGTGGTGCTGCGCACCCGCGTCGGCATGGTGTTCCAGAAGCCGAACCCGTTT
>CAZMRN010000274.1:0-1990 GCA_964568575.1 uncultured Caulobacteraceae bacterium | reverse complement strand
CTACGGCCCGCGCATCCACGGTATGACGCGCTCGAAGGCCGATATGGACGTCATCGTCGAGCGCTCGCTGCGCCGGGCCGGCTTGTGGGAGGAGGTCAAGGACCGCTTGAACCAGTCCGGCACGGGGCTGTCGGGCGGCCAGCAGCAGCGCCTCGTCATCGCCCGCACGGTGGCGGTCGATCCCGACGTGATCCTCATGGACGAGCCGTGCTCGGCGCTCGATCCCATCGCCACCGACAAGATCGAGCAATTGATCGACGAATTGCGCGCCAATTATTGCATCATCATCGTCACGCACTCGATGGCCCAGGCCGCGCGCGTGTCGCAGAAAACCGCCTTCTTCCACCTGGGCAAGCTCGTCGAAACGGGCCCGACGGAGGATATCTTCACCAATCCGCGCGATGCGCGCACGCAGGATTACATCACTGGACGCTTCGGCTGAGCGCGGCGGTCGCAGAAGGCGGCGCTGAGCGTTACCGTACGCCCGGGGCGTAGTCGGATCACGGATCATGGCGGAACACACGGTCAAGGCGTTCTCGGAGGAGCTGGACCAGCTCGCCAACGAATTGGCGCGCATGGGCGGGCTTGCGGAAAACGCCGTGCGCGATTCCATCACCGCGATCATCCGGCGCGACACGCGCCTGGCGCAGGAGGTCATCGAGCGCGACGCGGCGATCGACGCGGCCCATCGCGAGCTCGAGCGCGGCGCGATCCGCGTCATGGCGCTGCGCCACCCGTTCGCCGACGATCTGCGCCAGGTGATCACCGCTTGGCGCATCAGCGGCGATCTCGAGCGCATCGGCGATCTGGCGCGCAACATCGCCCGCCGCTCGCTGATCATCAATCAGGCCGCGCCGATCCCGCTGACGCGCGGCGTCGAGCGCATGGGCAAGATCGCGGCCGGGCATTTGAAGCAGGTGCTCGACGCCTGGTCCAACCGCGACGTCCGCGCCGCGATCGGCGTCTGGTTCCAGGACGAGGACATCGACACCCACTTCAACAGCCTGTTTCGCGAATTGTTGACCTATATGATGGAGGATCCGCGAACCATTTCCGCAGGCGCGCATTTGTTGTTCGTGGCGAAAAACATCGAACGCATCGGCGACCACTGCACCAATATCGCTGAAATGGTGCATTTCCTTGTCACCGGCGAGGAAATCGCCTCCGAACGCCCCAAGGCGGACGCCGCCGCCATCGAGTCTGAAGACTGAACGGAGTTGACCATGGCCGCCCAAGTCCTCGTCGTGGAAGATGAAGACGCGCTCGCCCAGACGCTGAAATACAATCTGGAGAAGGAAGGCTATCAGGTGCGCCTCGCCGGCGACGGCGAAGAGGCGCTGGTGATGGTCGACGAGGCGCTGCCCGACCTCATCCTGCTCGATTGGATGATCCCGAAAGTGCCGGGCATCGAGGTGTGCCGGCGCTTGCGCACGCGCGCCGACGCGCGCAACACGCCGATCGTGATGCTGACCGCGCGCGGCGACGAGGGCGATCGCATCCGCGGCCTCGACACCGGCGCCGACGATTACATCGCCAAGCCGTTCTCGATCTCCGAATTGCTGGCGCGGCTGCGCGCCGTGATGCGCCGCATCCGTCCGGGCCTGGCGGAGGACAAGGTGCGCGTCGGCGACATCGTCATCGACCGCGCCGCCCATCGCGTGCGCCGCGCCAATCGCGAAGTGCATCTGGGCCCCACGGAATTCCGCCTGCTGGATTACCTCGCCCAGCACGCCGGCCGCGTGTTCTCGCGCGAGCAATTGCTCGATGCGGTGTGGGGCTCCGACGTCTATGTCGAGGCGCGCACGGTGGACGTGCATATCGGCCGGCTGCGCAAGGCGCTGAACGTGGAGCCGGAGGTCGACCCGATCCGCACCGTCCGCTCCGCCGGCTACGCCCTCGACGCCGACGCCTGAGTCCACGGCTTAGAACGCTGTCCCGGCTCGGCCCCGGCCTTCGCGGGGGCTGAGCGCTAAGGGGTCAGCTTGTGTCG
>CAZMRN010000273.1:0-3699 GCA_964568575.1 uncultured Caulobacteraceae bacterium | reverse complement strand
GGGAGGGGGGCGAGCGCCCATGGTTGCTCCTCTGCAAACCATGGGCCTGCAAACCACGGGCCGCGGCGATTCGGTAGGGCTTTGTTAAGGATTAGAGCCCGGCCGCTGTGCGCAACTGCGCCTTAACCTCTTCGGAGAGGCCGTTCGCGTCGGCGATGAAATCGCGCGCTGCGTCGGCGTCGGCGCCGGTGATGCGGATCCGCGCCTGGCCGGTATCCTGATCGCCCTCGATGCCGTTGTCCTCTGCGTTGATCAGCACCTCCTTGCCGGCGACGTTGATCGATATGCGCGCCTGATCGGTCGCGCCGCCCTCTTGGCCGGCGACGCGCAGGTCGACGCCCGGCAGCCGGATGGCGACGTCCGCTTCCTCGGGTCGCGGCGCCGCGGGCATGGACTCGAAGAAGCCCTGCACCTCAGTGGCGGGGGTCATCATCGATGCGTCCCCGGAGGCTTGCGCGGCGACCACCGCGCCGTCCGGCGTGGTGATCCGGTAGACTTGGGCGTCGTTGGTGGCGAACAGCTCGAGGGTGTAGCCGCCGGCGGCGTCGCTGCTCGTCGAGGCGGGGGCGTCCGTTTCGACGGTGCAGGCTGCAAGCGCGAGCGCTGCGGCGACCAGGATCATGCGCATGGAGAACCTCTTTAGCAGGGGATGCGCGCGCGCGGGCGTTTGGATGCGTCCCGCTCGCGAAGGCGAGGGCCGAGCGCTTTGCAACGGTTCCGCTGCAGAGATTTTGAGCAGGGCCCGGGCTTTCGCCGCGATTGAGCTTGAAGCGCTGCACCATCGCCGCCCGTTCCGCTCGGCCCCGGCGAAGGCCGGGGCCCATCGCCTCGACGGTGTCGTTCGCGCTGTTCACACTGTTGCGAAGAGGGATGGGTCCTCGCTATTGCGAGGACCGGGCGCCTAGCGTGCGACGGGGCTCGCCCGGCTGTCGCTGACGCTCCGGCGTTCGCTCCTTGAATTGGTCCCCTGGACCAATTCATCGCGCTGCGCGCGAACGGAGCTCACCCCGCAATATACTGTGCGCCGTTGACGGTGAGCGTGGCGCCGGTGATGAAGCCGGCTTTGTCGCTGGCCAGGAAGGCGACCATGTCGGCGATCGCCTCGGCCTTGCCGAGGCGGCCCACGGGAATGGTCGCGATGATCTTGGCGAGCGCGGCTTCCGGCACGGCTGCGACCATGTCGGTGTCGATATAGCCGGGCGCGACGGTGTTCACCGTGATTCCCTTATTGGCGTTCTCCTGCGCCAGCGCTTTGGTGAAGCCGATCATCCCGGCCTTCGCTGCGGAGTAGTTTGTTTGTCCGGCCTGGCCTTTCTGGCCGTTGATGGAGGTGATGTTGACGATGCGGCCAAAGCCGCGCTCGCGCATGCCTTCGATCACAGGGCGCGTCATGTAGAACAGGCTGTCGAGATCGACCCGGATCACTTCGCGCCACTGGTCGACGTTCATCTTGTGGAAGAAGCCGTCGCGCGTGATGCCGGCATTGTTCACCAGCACGTCGATCGGGCCGTTGTCGGCCTCCACGCGCTTGATCCCGGCCTGGCAGGATTCGTAGTCGCCCACGTCCCACTTATAGACCTTGATCTTGAGCTCCTTGGCGACGGCTTCGGCGGCCTTGTCGTTGCCGGCGTAGTTCGCAGCGACGGTGAACCCGTCCCGCACCAGGGCGGCGGAAATCGCCTTGCCGATGCCGCGGGTCCCACCCGTCACCAATGCCGTACGCGCCATCGACGTCTCCCTATTTTTGAAACTATTTTCAGCCCCATCTAAGGCGATGCGCCGCGCTTTGGCTAGCGGCGGATCACCAGAGCGTGGCGACGCCGTACCGTCCGATCGCGGCGTCCCGGGTCACCAGCGTCATGTTTTCGATCTCCGCTTGCGCGGCGATCAATCGGTCCCACGGATCGCGGTGATGAACGTCGAGGCGCGCAGCGCGCTGAGCATGGCCGAGAGTGACCGCCAGGGGCAGGTAGCTAGCGCTCTCGAGCGTCCGCGCCCAATCGGGAACGCCCGGAATCGAGATGCGCCCGTTCCGCTGCTTCCACTCGATCTCGTAGGGAGACACGGCGCTGACGAAGACGGCATGTGTCGGATCGCCGATGGCCGCGTGAGCCGCCTTCGATAATCGACCCGGATCGAACAACGCCCACAGCAGCGCATGCGTATCCAGGAGCAGGTTCACCGTTTCCGATCACTGATATCGGCCAGATCGGCGTTGATGTCCTGTGCGGCGAAGTCGGCGGCTTCGTCGTCGGGGTCCCAGGCGTCAGGCGCTTCCCAGATCGGACCCAGATGCGCCAGGAGACCCAGGCGTTGCGGCGCCTGGGTCGGCGCGGCGTCAGTCGCAGGCTTAAGCACCACGGCGGGCTTGCCGTCGCGCGCGATAACCACCTTCTCGCCGGCTTCGGCGCGGGCGACGAGCTCTGAAAGCTTCGCTTTCGCTTCGGCGATGTTCATCTGGACGGCCATGTCCCCAACTTAGTCCAACTGGTTGGACCAAGCAAGGCTAGCCCAGGGCGCGGGCCAGCAGGTCGAGCGCTTCGGCGGCGAAGGCGCGCATATTGGCCTCACGGTCGGGCGAGCCGGTTTCGAGCGTGCGGGCCAGCTCCAGCGACGGCCCCGCCACCGCAACGCAGGTGTGGCCCGCCGCGTCGCCATAAGGGTTGCCGGTCGGGCCGGAAGCGCCGGTTTCCGCCAGGCCCCAGGTCGCGCCGAAGCGGTCGCGCGCGGTGCGGGCCAGGATCAGCGCGTACGGCTCGCTGGCGCTTTTGGTTCCCGCGACGTCCTCGCGCGTCAGCCCCATCAGGTGCATGCGCGCCTTGGGCGTGTAGACCACCCCGCCGGCGACGAAATAAGCCGAGGCGCCGGGGATCGCGAGCAGGGCGGCGCTGATCAGCCCTCCGGATGAGGATTCCGCCACCGCGATGGTCTCGCCGCGCGCCTTAAGCGCAGCGGCGACCGTGCGGGCGAGGGGCAGCAGAGCGTCCATCACACGCTCATGCCGGTTGCCCCGGCGCGGCGCAAATCCGTTTGAAGCCGGCCGCGGCGAACGCGATCATGCGCGGCTCGAGCGCTTCGACGTCCATCGCGCGGCACAGGCCGCTGGACAGCCGGTCGATCCGGTCGGTTTGGGCCAGCGCCAGCATCAGCGCCCCCGACAGCGAATAATAGGCCCAGTACAAATCCGCATCCTGCGCATGCGGCAGAGCCCGGCGGATGAGCGCGATCAGCCGCTCGACCACGGGGTCGAACGCGCGCGTCATCACCGCGCCGCCCCATTCGTGATTATGCGCGGCCTGGGCGATGAGGATCAGATAATTGCGCCAGCCGTCGTCGCCCGCGGCCAGCTTCGCCAACACCGGGCGCAGGAAGGCGGCGATGGCGCCCTCGACGGTGACCGCATCCCCGGCGGCGGCTTCGTAGGCCGACAGCGCCGCAAGACGTTCGGCGTTCACGACATCGGCGCGCCGCGCGAAGACGGCGTCGAACAGCGCCTGCTTGGTGGTGAAGTAGTAATGGATCATGCCGGTCGTCGCGGCCGCCGCCTGGGCGATGGCGCGCGTGGTCACGCCGTAGAATCCGTGCTTGGCGAACAACGCCTCGGCGACGTCGAGGATGCGGCTGCGCAGATCGGCCTCGGCGACAGCGGCGGCGGGTCGGCCGGGGCCTGGGCCCAGCGGGCGCTTGGCGCCGGGCGCC
>CAZMRN010000272.1:0-3702 GCA_964568575.1 uncultured Caulobacteraceae bacterium | reverse complement strand
CCTCGCCGACGCTGCGGGCCTCGACGACGACGCCGCCGAAGCCGCCCGCGCAAGCGTCGATCCGACGCGCATCACCAACGTCTATCTCATCGCCGCCGAGGCGCCCGGCGCGCCCGCCGCGCGCGAGCGTCTGCGCGAAACCATTCGCGCGCAGGGCCCGACGGTGCGGCGCGATCTCGGCAAGCAGGCGGAGCGCGCGGAATGAGCGACGCGATCACCATTTTCGGCGACGCGCGCAGCGGCAATTGCCTCAAAGTGCTGTGGACCGCCCAGCGCGTCGGGCGCGCCTACGCCTGGGTCGATGTCGACATCATGCAGGGCGAAACGCGCACGGAATCGTTTCTGCGCCTGAACCCCGCAGGGCAAGTGCCCACGGTGCTGTTCCCGGACGGCCGCGCGCTTGCGCAATCCAACGCCATCATCCTGCATCTTGCGGAAGGCTCCGACCTGATTCCGCAAGACGCTTTCGATCGCGCGAAACTGTTCGAGTGGCTGTTCTGGGAGCAATACACCCATGAGCCGGCGATCGCGGTGCGCCGCTTCCGCAAGGCCTATCTGGGCCAGGACGACAGCGAGATCGACGAAAGCCTTTTGCCGCGCGGGCGCCGGGCGCTGGGCGTGATGGAGGGCCATCTTCTGGCGCGCGACTGGTTCGTGGGAGACCGCTTGAGCCTCGCCGACATCGCGCTCGTCGCCTACACGCGCGTCGCCCACGAAGGCGGCTTCGATCTCGGCGAGTTTCCCCAGGTCGCCCATTGGGTGGGTCGCGTGGAATCCGCGCTCGGCCTGCCGTCGCTGCGCGAGGCGGCGTGATGTATCGCTACGACGAATTCGACGCCGCCATCGTGGCCGATCGCATCGCCGAGTTTCGCGACCAGGTGGCGCGGCGGCTGTCGGGCGAATTGACGGAAGACCAGTTCAAGCCGCTGCGGCTGATGAACGGCGTCTATCTGCAGCTGCACGCCTACATGCTGCGCGTGGCGATCCCCTACGGCACGCTGAACGGCGCGCAATTGCGCCGCCTCGCCCATATCGCGCGCACCTATGACAAGGGCTACGGCCATTTCACCACGCGCCAGAACATCCAGTTCAATTGGCCGGCGCTGAAAGACATTCCCGCCATCCTGGAGGAGCTCGCCGCCGTCGAGATGCACGCCATCCAGACCTCCGGCAATTGCATCCGCAACGTCACGGCCGATCATTTCGCCGGCGCCGCCGCCGACGAGCACGACGATCCACGCATCTGGGCCGAGATCATCCGCCAATGGTCGACCTTTCATCCGGAATTCTCGTTCCTGCCGCGCAAGTTCAAGATCGCGATCACCGGCGCCGAGGCCGATCGCGCCGCGGTGCAGGCGCATGACATCGGCCTGCATCTGCGCCGCGTCGACGGCGCGCTGCGGTTCGCCGTCTATGTCGGCGGCGGGCAGGGGCGCACGCCGTTCATCGCGCCGCTCATCAAGGACGATCTCGCGCCGGAAGATCTGCTTGCGTATCTCGAAGCGTGCCTGCGCGTGTACAATCGCCACGGCCGGCGCGACAACATCTACAAGGCGCGCATCAAGATCCTCGTCTCCGCGCTCGGCGCTGCGGAATACGCCCGCCAGGTCGATGCGGAATGGCGCGCGATCGGGTCGAGCGCGCTGCGCCTGCCGGAGGCGGAAATCGCGCGCATCCGCGCCTATTTCGCACCCCCGCCCTTCGCCGAGAAGCCCGCCATGAGCGCCGCATTCGAGGCTGCGAAGGCCGCCGACAAAGCCTTCGCCCGCTGGGCGCGCACCAATACGCATCCGCACAAACAGCCCGGCTATTCCAGCGTCACGATCAGCCTGAAGCCGATCGGCGGCGTGCCCGGCGACGCCAGCGACGCGCAACTCGATGCGGTCGCAGCCCTGGCGGAGACCTATTCGTTCGATGAGGCGCGCGTCACCCATGAGCAGAATCTCGTTCTGCCGCATGTCGCGCTGGACGATCTCCATGCGCTGTGGCGCGCGCTTTTGCAGCACGATCTCGCCACGCCGAACGCCGGCCTCATCAGCGACATCATCGCCTGCCCCGGCCTCGATTATTGCGATCTCGCCAATGCGCGCGCGATCCCGGTCGCGCAGGCGATCTCGCAGACCTTCGCCGATCTCGACGCGCAAGAAACGATCGGCGAATTGAAGATCAAGATTTCCGGCTGCATCAACGCCTGCGGCCATCACCATGTCGGCCATATCGGCATTCTGGGCGTGGATAAGCACGGCGCGGAATTCTATCAGATCCTGCTCGGCGGCCGCGCCGACGAGCGGGCTGCGCTGGCCAAAGTGGTCGGCAAGGGCATGTCGGCGGATGCGATCCCCGGCGCCATCGCCCGCGTGGTCAAAACCTATTTGTCGCTCCGCGAAAGCGACTCCGAGCGTTTCATCGACGCCTATGAGCGCCTCGGCCCGGCCCCGTTCGAGGAGGCGCTCTATGGCGCGTGAACAGGTCAAGCGCAAAGCCGGCGCGCAGGCCGCAGCGATCGGCGCCGGCGCGCTCGTGCGCGACGGGCGCATCGTGACCGACGATCCCTGGGTCGTGCTGGAGGATGACGCAGCGATTCCGGCGCAGGGCGACGTCGTCGTGCGGCCGCAACGTCTGGACGAGGCGCGCGCGCGCAACGCCGGGCGGCTCGGCGTGCTGATCGCGCCGCCCGATGCGGTGGAGGATGTCGCTGCGCACCTGCCGCGGCTCAGCCTGGTGATGGCGGCGTTCCCCAGCTTCCGCGACGGGCGGGCCTACACCACCGCGCGGCTCCTGCGCGAACGCTACGGCTATCGAGGCGAAGTGCGCGCCGTGGGCGATGTGCTGGAGGATCAGCTCTTCTTCATGCTGCGCTGCGGCTTCGACAGCTTCGATCTGCGCAGCAAGGATCCGGAGGCCGCCTTCGCGCGCGCCGCGAAGCGCTTTGCGCATGTCTATCAGCCTGCCGCGGATACGCGCCTTCCGGCCTGGCGGCGACGCCTCCTGCGCCCCGCGGCGGCGCCGAAGGATGCGTCATGAGCGCGCTTGCGCAGCCAGAGCCGGAGCCGATCGGCGCCGACGAAAGCGCGGCCGCGCTCGCCGCCGAGCTGAGCGCGCAATGGGAAGGCCGTGCGCCGGATTACATCATGGCCGCCGCGCTCAACGGCGCGTTCCGCAACCGCATCGCGCTGGTGTCGTCGTTCGGCGCGGAATCCGCGGTGATGCTGCACATGGCCGCGCAAATCGATCGCACCACGCCGGTGCTGTTTCTCGACACCGATCGGCATTTTCCGCAGACGCTGCAATATCGCGACGACCTCGTCGAATGGCTCGATCTGACGAACGTCACCGTCATTTCGCCCGATGCGCAAGAAGCCGCGCGCGAGGATGCGAAGGGCGATCTGTGGCGCAGCGATCCCGACGCCTGCTGCGCGCTGCGCAAAGTGCGCCCGCTCAGCGCCGCGCTCACGGGCTTCGACGCCTGGTTCACCGGGCGCAAGCGCGCGCATGGCGGGGGCCGCTCGCGGCTCGCCGTGGTCGAGCACGACGGGCGCCAGTTCAAGGTCAATCCGCTCGTTGCGATGAAGGCCGACGACATCCAGGCCTATTTCATCCGCCACGGCCTGCCGCCGCATCCGATGGTCGAGCTGGGCTATCCCTCCATCGGCTGCTGGCCGTGCACGCAGCCCGCGGCGCGCGACGCCGGCCGCGCCGGCC
>CAZMRN010000271.1:1281-3708 GCA_964568575.1 uncultured Caulobacteraceae bacterium | reverse complement strand
CGGTCTTCTCGCCCGAGCGCGACGAAATCTTGCGCGGCGCGGCGGCCCGCCTGGCCGATGTCGGCGGCGGCCTGCACCCCGATCAGCGCCACGAAATCATGTTCGAACTGGTGGTGCGCGCGCCGCTGGCGGCGATCACGCATCCCGAACGGGCGTTCCTCGCCGGCGCCATCCATCATCGCTATTCCAAAAGCCCGCCGACGGCGCCGGCCTTCGAACGGCTCTTGACCGACGATCAGCGCCGCGCGGCGGCAGCCTTGGGCGCCGCGTTGCGCTTGGGGTGCGATCTGTCGGCGCGCAGCGAAGCGATCCTCGATCGCACCACGCTCGCCCTCGTGGACGGCGCCGTGCAGCTCGCCGCGCCAGGCGCGGAGGATTTGATTTCCGACCAGGTCCTCAAACGGCTCGATGCGCTGGGCGCAGCGCTCGGCGCGCGCGTTGGGCTTGCGCCGCGGATCAGTTGAAGTCGGCGATCTCGACGCGCCCATTGACCAGCCGCAAGCCGATGCGGCCTTGCTTGAGATCGAGCGCGCGCGCGCCGAAAATCTCGCGCCGCCAGCCGTGCAGCGCCGGCACGTCGGCCGCGTCGTCGATCGCGATCGCTTCGAGGTCGGCGGCGTTGGCGATCAGGCGCGGCGCGACCTCATGGCGCTCGGCCTCCAAGCGCAAGAGCACTTTCAGCATCTCCAGCGTCGGGCCGATTCCGGCGGGCGTGGACGGTGGACGCTCGCTCTCGATCTGCATCCGCGCGGGGTCGGACAAGGCCGCGTCGAGCGCCTTGGCGAGGTCGGCGCCCATGCGCGAGCCGCCGAAGCCGCGCGGCACGGCGCGCAACCGATCGAAGGCCTGGGCGGTGCGCGGCCGCTGCTCTGCGATCTCGTGCAGGGCGTCGTCTTTCAGGATGCGTCCGCGCGGCACGTCGCGCGCCTGCGCCATCTGTTCGCGCCACGCGGCTGCGACCTGCAGCGCGACGATGTAA
This sequence comes from uncultured Caulobacteraceae bacterium, assembly GCA_964568575.1. Lineage (GTDB taxonomy): Bacteria > Pseudomonadota > Alphaproteobacteria > Caulobacterales > Aquidulcibacteraceae > RI-43. The sequence continues at coordinate 2,729 of CAZMRN010000271.1, read as the reverse complement.
TCGCTCGCATGCTTGCGCAGCTTGAGGCGCCGCCAAGCGTTTTCAGGCGTGGTGTCGTAAATGTCGGGATCGAGCAGATCGGCGATTTCATCGTCGATCCAGTGCAGACGGCCGCGCCGCTCGAGCCCGTCGCGCATTTTCGGATACAGATCGCGCAGATGCGTCACATCGGCGAGCGCGTAGGCGAGCTGCGCTTCGCTGAGCGGCCGGCGGCTCCAATCGGTGAAGCGCGAGGATTTGTCGATCCGCCGTTTCAATGTCGCCTGGACCAGCGCGTCATAGGCGATGGAATCGCCCAGGCCCGCCGCCATCGCGGCGATCTGGGTGTCGAACACCGGCGCCGGCAGGCGGCCGGCGAGCTTGAAGAAGATCTCAAGATCCTGGCGCGCGGCGTGGAACACCTTCACGGGAGCGGCCTCCGTCAACAGCGCCAGCAGCGGCGCGAGGTCGAGCCCGGGGCTTTGCGGATCGATCACCGCCTCCTGGTCGGGCCCTGCGGCCTGCACCAGGCACAGCTTCGGCCAATAGGTCGACTCGCGCATGAATTCGGTGTCGATGGCGACGAAGGGCGCTTCGGCGAGCGCGGCGCAAAAATCCGCCAGATCGGCGGTCTGGGTGATGACCCGCATGGAGGCGTCCGCCGCCGCGCCTTGCGGCGCAGCGTTTTTTGAAGTGGCTGCAAGGGTGATTGGGGTCGCCTTAGCGTTCGGTCAAGGGGCGCGCGGCGCCCCCGCCTTGACAAGCCGGCGCCGCCCATGCCCCCTCCCGGCCCCAAATTCCCCACCGCCGGAGATCGCATCGTGCACGCCTATCGCACCCATACCTGCGGCGCCCTCAGGGCCGCGGACGCGGGCGGCGCTGTCCGCCTTTCGGGCTGGGTGCATCGCAAGCGCGACCATGGCGGGCTGTTGTTCATTGATCTGCGCGACCATTACGGGCTGACGCAATTGGTCGCGCTGCCGGGATCGCCGGCGTTTGCGCTCTTCGAGCGGGTGCGCGCCGAAACCGTCATCCGAGTCGATGGGCGCGTGGTCGAGCGCACGCCCGAGACCGTCAACCCCAACCTGCCCACCGGCGCCATCGAGGTGCGCGTCGACGACGCGGCCGTGCTGGGCGAGGCGCAGGAATTGCCGCTGCCCGTGTTTGGCGAGCCGGACTATCCCGAAGACATCCGCCTGAAATACCGTTTCCTCGATCTGCGCCGCGACACGTTGCATCGCCATGTCGTGTTGCGCAGCCAGGTGATCACGTCCTTGCGCACACGCATGGTCGCGCAAGGCTTCACGGAATTCCAGACGCCGATCCTCACGGCATCGAGCCCCGAAGGCGCGCGCGATTTTCTCGTGCCGTCGCGCTTGCATCCGGGCAAGTTCTACGCGCTGCCGCAGGCGCCGCAGCAATTCAAGCAATTACTGATGGTCGCCGGCTTCGACCGCTATTTCCAGATC
>CAZMRN010000271.1:0-1238 GCA_964568575.1 uncultured Caulobacteraceae bacterium | reverse complement strand
TCTACCAGCTCGATTTCGAGATGAGCTTCGTCACGCAGGAAGACGTGTTCAACGCCATCGAGCCGGTGCTCGCCGGCGTGTTCGAGGAATTCGGCGCAGGGAGGCGCGTGACGAAAACGCCGTTCCCGCGCATCCCCTACGCCGAGGCGATCGCAAAATACGGCTCCGACAAGCCGGACCTGCGCAATCCCCTGGTGCTGCAGAACGTGAGCGACCATTTCCGCGGCTCGGGCTTCAAGGTGTTCGCCACTATTTTGGAGAAACCGAAAACAGCCGTGTGGGCGATCCCTGCGCCGGGCGGCGGCTCGCGCGCCTTTTGCGACAAGATGAATGCGTGGGCGCAAGGCGAAGGCCAGCCGGGCCTCGGCTACATCTTCTGGCGGGACGGCGAAGAGGGCGGCGCTGGGCCCGTGGCGAAGAATATCGGCCCGGAACGCGCCGAAGCGATCCGTGCGCAGCTTGACCTGAAGGCCGGCGACGCGGCGTTCTTCGTCGCGGGCGATCCAGGCGCGTTCTACAAATTCGCCGGCCTTGCGCGCAACAAGGTCGCCGACGAATTGGGCTTGAGCGACAAGGACCAGTTCGCGTTCTGCTGGATCGTCGATTTCCCGATGTATGAATGGAACGAGGAGGAGAAGAAGATCGACTTCTCCCACAACCCGTTCTCGATGCCGAATTTCGACCACGCCGCGTTTCTCGCGCTCGACAAGAGCGACGAGGAGACGATTCTCGGCATCACCGCCTTTCAGTACGACATCGTGTGCAACGGGGTGGAATTGTCTTCCGGCGCGATCCGCAACCACAAGCCCGAGATCATGCTCAAGGCGTTCGAGATCGCCGGCTACGGCGCCGATGTGGTGGAGGCGAAGTTCGGCGGCATGCTCAACGCGTTCCGCTATGGCGCGCCGCCGCATGGCGGCTCCGCGCCCGGCGTCGACCGCATCGTCATGCTGCTCGCCGGCGTCGAGAATTTGCGCGAAGTCATCGCCTTCCCGCTCAATCAGCAGGGCCAGGATCTGATGATGCAGGCGCCGAACGAAGTGACGCTCAAGCAATTGCGCGAACTGCACATCCGCGTGGTGGAATAGCCCCCCTTCTCCCCTTGTGGGAGAAGGTGGATTGCCCCGGACTTGGTCCGGGGCAAGACGGATGAGGGGTGCTTGCGAAAACTTGTAAAGGTTTTCGCCGTCACCCCTCATCCGGCGCTTCGCGCCACCTTCTCCCACAAGGGGAGAAGG
>CAZMRN010000270.1:0-3708 GCA_964568575.1 uncultured Caulobacteraceae bacterium | reverse complement strand
GAACATCACGAGCCCCTGGCTGCCGATGCCGACATTGGTGCCGAAGGCGGAGCGGAAGGCCGGCGACACGCGCCCGAGTTCGAAGCCGACGAGGCATTCCTCCTCCATCGAGAGCCCGAGGCCGCCATATTCCTCCGGGATCGACAGGCCATAGAGGCCGAGCGCGGCCATCTCGGCGTTGACCGCGGCCGGGATCGCATCCTGTTCGGCTACCTGCGCCTCGATCGGGCGCAGCCGCTCGTCGCAGAAGCGCCGGATGGTGGCCAGAAGCTGGGTGCGGGTTTCAAGGTCCATGGGGGTTTCCTGTTTGCCGGCGCGCCGCGGCGCGTTAGGACGCTTATACCCCCCTCCCTGCGGAACAGAGAAGCGCATGTCCGAACCCAATGACGCCTATGGCCGCCCGCGCACGCTGACCGAGGGGCCCTTCGCGGGATGGACGACCTGGAGCGAAGGCGCCGATCCGTTCGAGACGCACAACGGCCCGTTCGTGTTTCGCGTCGAGCCCGACGGCCGCGCCGTGGCGGCGTTTCAGCCCGAGCGCAAGCATCTCAACGGCGCCGGCGCCATCCATGGCGGCGCGCTGATGAGCTTCGCCGATTTTTCGCTGTTCGCCATCGCGCACGCGCAGCTGAAGGACGACGTGAACTCCGTCACGCTGACGATGAATTCGGAATTCATCGGCGCCGGCGATCTTGACGGTTGGGTGACCGCGCGCGGCGACGTGCTGCGCGAAACGCGCTCGATCGTGTTCATCCGCGGCCTGCTCGTGCAGCGCGACCGCCCGCTCCTGGCGTTTTCCGGAACGCTGAAGAAACTCGGGCGCTGAGCGCGGTCAGCGCAACGCATCCATCACGAACGTCGCCGTTGCGTGTTCAGCGGCGAGCGCGGCGCGGGCCTTGTCGGGGTCGAGCGCGCCGTCGGTCATCAGCGCTTCGCCGTGCATGCCCGAGGCGATGAACGCGACGTCGAGCCCCTGGGCGTTGGCGCCCTTCACGTCGGTGCCGACGCCGTCGCCGATGCACAGCACACGCGCGCGATCGATCGGGCGGTCCAGAAGCTGCGCCAGTTTCGCGAAAGCGAGATCATAGATCGGCGCGTGCGGTTTGCCGGCCATGACCACGCGCCCGCCGAGGGCGGCGTAATCGCGCGCGATCGCGCCGGCGCACCACACCAGCCGATCGCCCACGCGCACGACGATGTCGGGATTGGCGCAGATCAGCTCGAGGTCGCGCGCCTTGGCCCGCGCCAGCAGATCGCGATAATCCTCCGGCGTTTCGCGCTCATCGTGATTGAGGCCGGAAATGCCGATGAAGGCGGCGGTTTCGAGATCGGCGAAGGCCAGCCCCAGGCCCGCCCACAGCGCGGCGTCGTGCGGCGGGCCGATCTTGTGCATCGGGCCGGGCGCGCGCTTGGCGAGGTCGAGGCGGATCGCGTCGCCGGAGGTGACGATCGCATCCCAGGCGTCGCGCGGCACGCCGAGCCTGTCCAATTGGCCAGGGATCGGATCGTTGGGCTTGGGCACGTTGGTGAGCAGCAGCACGCGCCCGCCGCGCGCGCGATAGCGTTGCAACGCCGCAAGCGCCGGCGCGAACGCGGCGCGGCCATTGTGCACCACGCCCCAGACGTCGCAGAACACCGCGTCATACGCGGCCGCGGCCGCATCAAGCGAAGCCAGGACGCGCATCAGCGGCGCGCCGAAATCAGCGCGCGCACGCGCGCAGCGATCGCCTCGGCATGGCGCGCCGCTTCGGCGAAATCGCCTTCATACGTGCTTGTGACCACGATGTCGGCCAAGGCGCGCTGCGGCGCGACGTGAAGCGCATGCATCGGGCGCACGGTGTCGAAGAATTGGCGATAGACGCTGTCGGGGGTGCGGCCGCGCTCGGCCACGTCGCGCACCATGCGCCGCGCCAGACGCACCGCCTCGTCGGCTTCGACGAACACCGCAAGATCGAGGCTTGCGCGCACGCGCGCGTCGCACAGCGCGAGATGGCCGTCGAGGATGATCACGTCATGGGGATCGACCGTCTCGATCGCGCCCGTGCGCGTATGGCTGGCGAAATCATAGACCGGCTTGTCGAACGCTGCGCCGGCGCGCGCGGCGGCGAGATGGGCGGCGAGAAGCGCGTGGTCTTTGGCGTCGGGCGAATCGAAATTGTGCGCGGCGGGATCGAAGGCGGCGATCGTGGTGGCGCAGCGATAATAATCGTCTTCCGCCACCAAAGCGGCGGAGAACGGCGCCAGGCGCGCGCGCACGGCGCGTGCGATCGTGGTCTTGCCGGAGCCCGACCCTCCGGCGATGGCGAGCGTGACGGCGCGCGGCATGGCGCCCTCACTGGCCGATGGCGCGCGGGCGCGCAAGGGCCGCAGCTGCCCCAACGGCGCCGCTTCCCCTGCGCGGCGATCGGCCTATCATGCGCGTCGGAGGCCCCCGATGGATCTTGCTTTTTCTCCCGAAGACCTCGCGTTCCGCGACGAGGTGCGCGCCTGGATCAAAGCCAATTTCGACGAAGACCTGAAAGCGATGCAGGCGCAGTCGAAGAACGGCTATCTCGACAAGGAGGCGATGGTCCGCTGGCAGAAGAAGCTCTACGAGCGCGGCTGGGTCGCGCCGGACTGGCCGGTCGAGCATGGCGGCGCCGGATTTACGCCGACGCAGAAATACATCTTCAACATGGAGATGAGCGCCGCGGGCACGCCGCAGACCTCGCCGATGGGGTTGCGCATGGTGGCGCACGTCATCATGGCGTTCGGCACGCCCGAGCAGAAGGCGCAGCACCTGCCGCCGATCCTGCGCTCCGACATCTGGTGGTGCCAGGGCTATTCCGAGCCGGGATCGGGCAGCGATCTGGCGTCGCTCGCCATGAAGGCCGAGCGCGACGGCGATCATTACGTGCTCAACGGCTCCAAGATCTGGACCACGCACGCCCAATGGGCCGATTGGATGTTCTGCCTGGTGCGCACCAGCCAGGAGAGCAGCCGCCAGCAAGGCATTTCGTTCCTGCTTCTGGAAATGAATTCGCCGGGGATCACGGTGCAGGCCCTGCCCACGCTCGACGGGCCGATGGCGGGCCAGCAGGAGGTCAATCAGGTTTTCTTCGACAATGTCCGCGTGCCCGTCTCGAACCGCATCGGCGAGGAAGGCAAGGGCTGGACCTACGCGAAATATCTGCTCGAATTCGAGCGCGGCAACGCTTATGCGCCGGGCCTGCGCGTGGCGCTGAAGAAGGCCAAGAAGCTGGCGAGCCTGGAGCGCTCCAACGGCGAGCGCCTGATCGACGATCCCGATTTCCGCCGCCGCGTGGCCGAGATGGAGATGCGGATCGACGCGCTCGACGCGACCGAATTGCGCATTTTCTCCGATCTCGCCTCCGGCCAGCGCGTCGGCCCCGCCAGCTCGATGCTGAAATGCGCGGGCTCCGAAGCGCAGCAGGCGATTTCCGAAATCGCGCTCGAGGCCGTGGGGCTTTATGCGCAGCCCTTCGTCCAGGACACCTGGGCCGAGATCAAGGGCCGCTCCAACGAGCCGCGGCCGACGCCGGACTACGCCGCGCCCGTCGCGCCGTCTTATTTCAATTACCGAAAAACATCGATCTATGCGGGATCGAACGAAGTGCAGCGCAACATCATGGCCAAGCTGGTGCTCGGCCTTTAGGCCTCACAGCGCAAGTCGCCGAAGCCAGGTCTGCGCCAACAGCCCGAGCGCGC
>CAZMRN010000269.1:0-3715 GCA_964568575.1 uncultured Caulobacteraceae bacterium | reverse complement strand
GAGCGTATCGACCGCCAGCGCCGTCGGGCGCGCCGCCGCCTCGGCCCCGGCTCGCCCGGGCGCGCAGCCCAGGATCGGCGCCGCCATGCCCGCCAAAATGGTTCGTCTCAGCATCATATCCCTTTTCGAATTTCGAATCAGGGAGATAGGTGCGGTCGGCCCGGGCGGCGAGGCGCTCGCGGATCACAAGAGCAAGAGCGCGCAGCGGGGCCCGCTGCGCGCTCAAGTCTTGGCTCAAGGGTGAGGCTCAGTTGACCGCCACGGTGGTCGGCGCGCCGGCCAGAAGCGCGCCTTGGCCGTGGGTGAGCTCGGCGATCTCGCCGGTCGTGCGGCGCACGTCGCACTGCGCGTACCAGGACGCCCCGTCGCGGCCCGAAACGCGGAAGCGCAGCTCGACCACCCGCGGCTTGGTGCGGATGCGGTCGAGATCAATCGTCGACGAAGTGGCCTCAACGCCGGCCTGTTGGGCGAGCTCGGCCCGGCAGACGGAGATGGCCTGGGCGCGGTCGGAATCGATATCGCCGGCCCAAACCGGCGCTTGCGCGCTGGCCAAAACGGCGAAACCGGCGATGATCGCGGCTTGGAGGGATTTGCGAGCATGCGACATGCGCAGCGCCTTTCACACATAGAGTTGGACACACCAGGCTGGCTTGCGGAGACGCCCGCCAACCGGTAACGACGATATTATATAGACCGGTCATCATACAAGCCGGCCCTGGGAGGAACCTGGTGACAAAATCGCAAGCCAAGGACGTGATGCTGCAGGCCGCCGTGCGGCTGTTTCGCCAGCGGGGCTTCGAGGGCGTCGGCCTGGCGGAGCTGCTGGAGGCCTCCGGCGCGCCGCGCGGTTCGCTCTATTTCCACTTCCCCGGCGGCAAGACCCAGATCGTCCAGGAGGCGATCGCCAGCGCCGGGGAGCGGGTGATCGAGCGCCTGCGCCTGCGCGCCTCCGTGAGCCCGACGCCGGAGGACTATATCGACGGCACGTTCCACGCCTGGGCGCAGGACCTGCAGAAAAGCGAATTCCGCAACGGCTGCCTGGTCGCGATTGCAGCGCTGGAGGGCGCAAGCCACGCACCGGAAATCACCGCCGCCGCCCAGCGCGTGTTTGTGTTGTGGGAGAAGGAAGTCGTCGACGTCGCCCGCCAATGGGGGCTCGGCGACGACGACGCGACGAGCTTCGCCACCGCGCTGATGGGCGCCATCGAAGGCGCCATCGTGCTCGCGCGCACGCGCCGCAGCGTGCAGCCCTTCGACGACGCCGCGCGCGCTATGAAGGCGCTTATTGCGACGCTGCTGCCGCGCGCGGCGCTGGCGCCGGCGTGATAGGGCGAAGCGCCAGCCCGCCGCGCTGCGCCGATCTTCTGAGTTTCAGGCGTAGTTGAAGCTCACAGAAATGCGCGCGCTATCGGCCGCGTTCGGCGTCACTTCGTGGCGCAGCCAGCTTTCCCACAGCACCACATCGCCGGCCGCCGGCGCTACAGTAATGAAGCTTTGCAAATCGCGGCGCGCAGTTTGCTTGCGTTGCGGCGCGTGCATCATCATGGCGAGGCGCGGATCCTCGAAGCGCAGCGCCGACGCGCCGGGCGGCACGTCGATATAGACCGTGCCGGAAATCACGCTTTGCGGATGAATATGGCCCGAATGGGCGCCGCCCGGATCTAGCACGTTCACCCACAGCGCATTTGCGCGCAGCTTGCGGCGCCCCAGGTCGAATGCGAGATCGCGCGCGAACGCGGCCACCAGCGGATCGAGCGCGCGTTCCAGCGCCGCAAAGGCCGGCATGCGCCAGGCGAGATCGTTCAGGGACGCATAGGACGTGTAGCCCTGATAGGCGTGCGCGCGCGACCAGGCTTGGCCGGCCTCATCGTCGGCAGCGATGCTGCGGCAGGCTGCGGCGAGGTCGCGCACAAGCGCGTCGTCCGCCAGCGCGGTGCGGCACACCAACGTCGCGAAAAGGCGATCGACCTGCCTCACCATGCGATCCTTGCGGCGTCGCCGATCCGCGCGCGCACGGCGTCAATCCTCGCCGTCTTCGGCCTCGTCCGCCTCGCCTTCGGCGCCGTTGTGCAGCGGCAGATAGCGGGCGCAACCGGTCTCTTCCAACAGAGCCTGCAGCGACGGCGCAGCGACGGCTTGGCGCTTGCGCTTCAATTCGGCATAGGCGCGCACGGCGTATTTCTGCGGCGTCTGGCGAAAGGGCTGGCCGTGGATGTCAAGTTCGAGCGTCTCGCCGCCATCGAGCATGACGTCGGCGTTGGCGGCCATCCAGGGCAGATAGGTTTCACCGATTTCGGCGCGCAGCAGCGGCGCAAGCGTCTCGTGCAGGCTGTCGAGCGTTTCGAATGCGCCCTCGCCCTGCGGCGCGTCCATCGTGCGCGCGACCCAGGCGGCGGCGTTCGGCGCCTCGGCGCGCAGGATCGCGCCAGGCGTCGGATCAGAGGCGAGCTGCGCCAGCTGCGCGGCGAGGCCAAAATCGCCGATCGAAGGACGCTCGCCAAGCAAATAGGGGCGGCGCGCCAAATGCGTTTCCAGCGCGTGCAGCAAGCGGCGATACGAGGCTTCGATCACTGGCGCGGTTTCGGCGCTCGAGCCGACATGATGCAGCCGCCCGGTCATGCGCTCGCGCACGACGGCGACCGCGCCGTCCGCATCGGCGCCGCCCTCGCCGAACATCGCCGCCACGATTCGCTGCGCAGCGCTGATCTGGTCGGCCTCATAGGTCCAGCGATAATGGAACATCGCCTTGTTGACCCATTCGTCGGCGTAATCCTCCAACAGGCAGGCGATGAAGCGCACCGCGTCGTCCTCGGGCGACGTGGAGGGCTCCGGGAACGTCGCCTCGAGGCGCTCGATGATGGGCGTGGAATCCTGGAAGGCGGCGTCGCTGGCGTCCACCAGCACCGGGATCAAAGGCAATCGCGCATATTTCTGGAAGGCGGCCTGCGTCGCCTGGCTACGGGGGATCCATTCGTGCGCGAGACCCTTGTAGCGCAGATACGCGCGCACCTTCATCGAGTACGGCGACAGATCGGCGCCAAACAGCTTGAACGGCGGCTGCATTATTTTCTCTCCTGCAAAATCATCGAACGCCGGCGCTCAGCAGATCGTGCATATGCACCACGCCGACCGGCGTTTCGCCCGTGACGACGATAAGCACTGTGATCTTCATGTCGTTGAGCATAGCGATGGCGTCGGCCAACGAGGCCTCCGGCGCAATCACGCGCGGACTGGGCGTCATGATCTCGGCGGCCGTTGCATCGAACATGGCGGGCGACAATTTGCGTCGCAAATCGCCGTCGGTGACGACCCCGACTAGCGCGCCGCCTTCGACCACGGCAACGCAGCCGATGCCGCCGGCGGTCATCGCCGCAAGCGTGTCGCGCACCGACGTCTGCGGCGCGACCTGCGGCACCGCACTGCGCATGATGTCGCCGACATGCTTCAGCGCGGCGCCCAGCGTGCCGCCGGGATGGATTTCCTTGAAATGCGCCGCGGTGAAACCTTTCGACTTCAACAGCGCCACGGCGATCGCATCGCCCAGCGCCATGCACATCGTCGTCGAGGTCGTCGGCGCGGGCGCCTCGTCGCTCGCCTCGCCGCAATCGGGCAACAGAAGAACGACGTCCGACGCCTTGGCCAGGGTGCTCTGCTCTCTAAACGTCATTGCGATCAACGGCACGCGCAGACGGCGGCAATGATAGAGAATGTCGGT
>CAZMRN010000268.1:3494-3736 GCA_964568575.1 uncultured Caulobacteraceae bacterium | reverse complement strand
AACGTCATCTTCGACAACGGCCGGGTCGAATTGGTTCGCGAGGTTCGCAACGATCGCGTCGTTTGGTCCGCGCGCAGCGGCCGCCCCTATGTGCGCAGCGTCAATCCCGTCGTGCCCATACTGGAATGGTCGTTTCGCGGACAAACCGGCCGGCGCACGGTGCTCGGCGACCCCGATCGCCTGTGGCCGCTGCGCGCCGGCAGGCGCGTCGAGTTTCGCACGGACAACATCGCCACCGACGC
>CAZMRN010000268.1:0-3476 GCA_964568575.1 uncultured Caulobacteraceae bacterium | reverse complement strand
GCAGCATCCATCTTTGGAGCTGCGCGACGCACGCGCCGGTGACGCTCAACGTCCCGGCGGGAAGGTTCAACGCCGTGCCGATCGTGTGCGACCGCTTCAGCCACAATTCGATGCGCGTGCTGGAACGGCTGACCTGGCACTATTCGGAGGAAGTCGGCCACTATATTCGGCGCGAGGCGCGCGACATGAGCGACGGCAGCGTCGAAACGTACGCCCTATTCGCCGCCTTGCCGCCGCACGCCGCCAACGAGATCCGCATCGAAACGCTGGCGCGGCAGGCGCGCGCAGCCTCGGCCAACGCGCGGCCTCAGCGCTGAGCGTCGCGCGCGGCGATGTCGGCGCGAAGGCGGGCGTGCGCGGCTTGATCGAGGCGATAGCCCCACATGATCCAGGCCGAGAGCGCAAGGCCGATCAGCGGCGCGATGGTCATGATCGCCTTGACGCCGGCGACCGCCTCGGCGCTCTGGCGCGCGCCGCCCTCGACATAGCCCACCGCCGTCAACAGCGCGCCGAGCGCAAACCCGTTGACGCCAAGCGCGACTTGTTTGGCCCAGGACGCGACGCCGAACACCTTCGCGTCGTGACGCTGCCCAGTGGTCCATTGGGTGTATTCCACCGTGTCCGGCAGCATCGCCCAGATCAGCGTCAGATAGGCGGCGTTGGCGCATGCAATGAAGCCAAGGAGCGCTGCAGCGATCACCGGATCGCGGCTCTCATTGAAATAGAATGCGGCGTAAGCGACGACGCTGACGACGTTGGCGCTGAGCCAGGCCTTGCGCTTCGACGTGCGCTGCGCGATGGCGGCCCAGATCGGGCAGAACAGGAATTGCACAAAGAGCGTGAACGGCAGAATGTATTGGCGCAGATCGGGCCGCTGCAAATCGTGAATGATGTAATAGGTGAGGCACTTGTTCGTCATCGTGAACGCCAAGGAACTGACGATCATGCAGGCGAACACGCGTAAAAGCGGCCCGTTGCGCGACAGGATCGCCCCCACAGTTCGGATGTCCTCCGCGATCGCGCCAAGGTGAAATCCTTTCGGATTGGCGTCGATCATGGCGGGCGGCTCGCGGGTCGCTGCGAAGCAAAGCCAGAACACCGGCAGGGACGCAAAGCCTACGACCCCTGCCGCTATGACATAGGCGTACGCATTGTTGGGACCCGTTTGCGCTTGCAGCGCATCGACGATGCTCGGCATTGCGAACGTCACCGTCATGCCGCCCAGCATGGCGAAGGCGATGCGCCATCCCGCCATTTCAGTGCGCTCATCGCTGTCGGCGGTGATCCGGGCGGCCAACGAAGAATAGGGAATCTGCACGACCGAATACGCCGTTCGCAGCAGGATTTGCGACAACAGCGCATACAGGAACAGACCGCCCTGCTCGCCCTGCGGCGTCAGGAACGACAACATGAAACATCCCGCCAGTACGGGGCTCGCGAAGATCAAATAGGGGCGGTACGACCCGTGCCGCGTGCGCGTGCGGTCGGCGATGGCGCCGATGACGGCGTCGGCAAACCCGTCCCAGAAACTGGCGAGGAGAAACACGACGCCCGCCAGCGCCGGGCTCAGGCCCAGCACATCGGTGTAGAACGGCATCATCAGCAGATTGAGCGACTGCCAATAGATGTTGAAGCCGAAATCCCCCACCGCCCAGCCGAGCTTGGCGGATCGCGCCAGCGGCGCCGAGGGCGCCCGCGCCGCTTGCGGCGGATCGATGCTTATCGCCATGGCGAACCATCCCCCTCTGCGGCGCGCGGCGCCCACAGAGCGCGCACGCGAAAGGCGGCGGCTTTCGGGCGGCGGTCGCGCGTCAACACGCCCTTGAGATTCAAGACGACGCGCCGCCCGTGCTGGGCGGTGCGGAAATCGGCGAAGCACCAGACGTGCCCGCCGATCGCGGCGGGGTGTGCGGCGATCACGCGCCAATACGCTTCAATGAGATCGGCCTGATATTCTTCAGCGAACAATTGCGGATAGACAGCGTGCTCCCCTGCGAGCGCATCGGCCCCGAACTCGGAGACGAATACGGGTTTTTTGAAGCGTGCGGCGAGATCGTCGATGTCGGCGGTGAGCGCAGCCGCGGCGACGTCGAGCTGCGCGGGGTGGGTGTACCAGCCGTAATAGCGATTGATGGATATAAAATCGTCTTCTGCGAAGGCGGGATCGTCCGGCCCTGCATAGGCCACATGCGCATGGGTCAAAGGCCGCGAGCGATCGAGAGCGCGCGCATGCGCATAAAGCGCGCGCCAATAGGGTCCGCTCTCGCGATAGGCCGCTTCGCCGAGATAGCCCGGCTCGTTTGCGAGGGACCACGCGATGACGCATGGATGGTTTCGGTCACGCGCAATCATCTGCGCCACGGCGTCCTTATGCCGCGCCAGCGTCGCTTCGGTGGTCCGGCGAAAATCGAGATTGACGGCGAACGCTTCGCCAATCACCAGCACGCCCGCCTCGTCGCAAGCGTCGTAGAACTCTTCCGCATAAGGGTAATGCGCGGTGCGCACGGAATTCGCGCCCAGCCATTTCAGCAGCGCTATGTCTTTCACCAGCAACGGCAAATCCAGGCCGCGCCCCCGGATCGCGGAATCCTCGTGCTTGCCGAAGCCGCGCAATGCGATCGGCGCGCCATTGAGGATCAAGGCGCCGCCCGCGATGGCGACTTCACGCACGCCCACGCGCAGATCGACCTGATCGATCAGCGCGCCGTCGGGCGCACGCGCCAGCAGACTCAACGGCAGCAGAACCGGATTGTCGGGACTCCACGCCGGACACGCCGCCGCCCGCAAGTCGAGATCCGCCGCCGTTTCGCTCGGCGCGCAATCGGCGCGTATGGCGCGCCCGTCAGGCAACGCGACAAAGGCCTCGATGCGCGCGACGCCGGCGAACCGCCCGGCGCACGACACATGGATCAGGCCCGCATCGCCGTCGAGGCGCGTGTCGACGGCCACGGCGTCGAAACCGCTGTGCGGCGCGATGACAAGATGCACGGGGCGCGCAAGACCGCCATAGGGATAGAAGTCGAACCGCACGGCCGGGAGATATTCATCCTTCAGCCGCCCTTCGGCGACATAGTCCGCTTTGGCGATCGGCGGCGTCGGGCTGTCGTACGGCAGGCGATTGTCGACGCAGACCACCAGGCGCGCCGTCGCGCCCGGCGCGACGTCGTCGAGAAGGATCTCGAACGGCAAGTGCGCGGCCCCCGATGCGCCGCGATAGCGCCCGTCGACGAACACGCGCGCATGATAATCGGCCGATCCAAAGCGCAGCGACACGCGCCGTCCCGCCGCATGCGGAGGAATGAACACGTCGGTCTGCAGCCACGCGGCGCCGACATAGGTCATCGCGCCGATTTCGGCGAGCTGTTCGTTCCATGACCCGGGAACGGCGATCGCATGGCCCGCTTCGACGCCCGCCGCCCAGCCCAGCGCATCGCCCTCGTCGGCGGGATCGAAGCGGATGCGCCAAAGGCCCGACA
>CAZMRN010000267.1:3466-3746 GCA_964568575.1 uncultured Caulobacteraceae bacterium | reverse complement strand
CGCCCGTTTCGGCGATGGTCGCATCAACGTTTTCGAGCGCGGCGCGCAACGCCGACGTCACCATCGTGTTGATCGCCGCGCTTTCGCGCAGGCCGTAGGTGTCCTCCAGCTTCTCCAAGTACTCCGGCGCATAGGAGGCGGGGCGGATCGACACGGTTTCGGCGGCGGCCGGCGCGGCGAACGCAACGAGCGCGGCGGCGGAAACAAGAAGCTTGGACCACATCGCAGAGGCCTTTCTGATCTGAACCGCAAACATGGGCGCGTGCGCCCCACTGCGCCA
>CAZMRN010000267.1:0-3397 GCA_964568575.1 uncultured Caulobacteraceae bacterium | reverse complement strand
GTCGTCCTCATCGTCGTCGCCGGCGACCGCTTCGACGCCCGCGCCGACGACGGCGCCCGTGGCCGAGATCGTGCCGCCGACGATCTCGCCCGCGGCGCCGACGGCGGCTGCAGCGAGACACGAGGACGTCAACGACGCCAGGAGAAGGGCGAGGGCGACACGGGCCATAGCGGTGCTCCTGCTGTGCGGCGTGGCTGCGCCGACCGCGCTACCCAAGGGGCTCAAGCGGCGGCGTCGTCAATGCAGAATTCATCGGCGCCGGCGCGGTCGGCGGCGCGGCGAAACGGTCCGGCATAGGCGGCGTCGGGGTCCGCGAAGCGGCGGTCGGGGCCGAAGAAATCGCTGGATCGCGCGAACGGGCGGCGGTCGGTCAGTGCGAACTGCACCCGCTCGAACAGCATCCGCGTCGAGACCGGCTTGACGAGAAAGGCGTTGACGCCCGCATCGCGCGCCGCCTCGACGCGGAACATTTCGGAATGCGCCGACACCATGATGATGGCCACGTAAGGGTTGGGGCTGTCCGGGCTGGCGCGGACGTGCCGGGTGAACTCGATGCCGTTCACCGGGCTCATGCACCAATCGACGAGGAGAACGTCGAACGTGCGCTTGCGCATCAGGCGCAAAGCCTCGTCGGCGTGTTCGGCTTCGGCGACGCGATGCATGCCGCCGGCCGCCAGCAGCGACCGCAACAGGAATCTCATCTGTCGATTGTCATCGACGATGAGCGCCTGGAAGGCGCCGAGGGGCTGGTCCATCGCGTTCTGCGCCACGCTTTCCTCGCCCCATCGGAGCCTGCGTCGGCTAAGATCGCGTTAATGGGATGGCCGCGGCGCAGGCGGCGCGGCGCAGCCCCCCGCACCGCGCCGGTTTACGGCGCGTCGACGAGCACGATCTCGGCGTCGCGCGCCGCGGTCACCGTGATCGCGGCCTCGTCGCGGATCGCGGCGCCGTCGCGATGCGCAAGCGCCACGCCGTTGACCGCCGCTTCCCCTTCCGCCACCGCCAGATAGACGTTGCGGCCGGGTTCGATGGCGTAGGTCGCGCTGTCGCCGGCCTTCAGCGTGGCGGCGAGCAGGCGGGCGTCCTGGCGGATCGGCAGCGCGCCCGCAGCCTGGTCGTCGGCGTAACCGGAAGCCAGCGTCACGAAAGCGCCGGCGCGATCGCCCTTCGGGAATTTCGCCGCGCCCCAGGAGGGCTTTCCGCCGCGCTGCTTGGGCAAGAGCCAAATCTGGTAAAGCTCGGTGGCTTCGTCCTCCAGATTGTACTCCGCGTGCGTCACGCCTGAGCCTGCGCTCATCACCTGCACGTCGCCGGCTTCGGTGCGGCCGCGATTGCCCAGCGAGTCCTGGTGCGTGATCGCGCCATGGCGGACATAGGGGAAGAACGCCATGTCGGCGTGGCTGTGCGGCGCAAAGCCGGACTTCGCCTTGATGCGGTCGTCGTTCCACACGCGCAGCGCGCCCCAATTCATGCGCGCGGGATCGAGATAGTTCGAGAACGAGAAATGATAGCGGGCGTTCAGCCAATCATTGTCGAATTGGCCAAGCTTTTCGAAGGGGCGTTTTTCGATCATGGCGATCTCCGGGAATAAAGGGTTTGATCCGCTCGCGGATTAGCGTTTCAGCGCAGCGGTCACGCGCGCGATGCGGGCGCCGAACAGGCGCGCGGTTTCACGGTCGCCTGCCGAAGGCGTCACTTCCGGCGAGGCGTTGTCGGATTGCGTCGCCAGTCCCACGGAATAGGAGAGCCGATTGACCGCATCCGGCGCCGAGGTGGAATTGCCGTTGGCGTTGCCCGGCGGCAAGCCCGTGCCGACCCAGATCATCCCGTGCTGCATCGCGAACACGAGGATCGAGCCCAGCGTGTTGGACTTGTCGCCCGAAAGGCTGAGCGAATTGGTGAAGCCGGCGGCGATTTTGTCGCGCCAGGCGCCGGTCGCCCACGCTTTTGACGACGCCTCGAAGAAGGCTTTCAGCGTTGCGGAAACGTCGCCCATATAGGTCGGCGACCCGAAAATGACCGCATCGGCGCCGTCGGCGGCGGCCAATGCCGGCGCGAAATCCTGTCCCGGCCCCTCCAGGCGGATCACCGAGACCTCGGCGCCGGCGTCGCGTGCGCCTTGAGCGACCGCGTCCGCGACGACCGCGGTGTGGCCGTACCCGGAATGATGGATGATGGCGATTTTGCTCATGGCGAAGCTCCTGGCGCGCGCGGCGACCCCCGCTGCGACGACCCCGGTCATGTGGTGGTTGTCCGCACGATGGGAATGCGCGCAAAGAGAAAGGATTGTTTCTCAAATAGGGCTAATCGCATGGCCGGACCGCCGCCCCTCGACAGCATCGCCGCCTTCGCCGCTGTGGCGGAGAAGGGCGGCTTCACCGCCGCCGCCCGCGCCATGGGCGTCGGCAAGGCCACCGTCTCCAAGCAGGTGTCGGCGTTGGAGACCCAACTCGGCGTGCGCCTGTTCCACCGCACCACGCGCAGCCTCACCCTGACCGCCGAGGGCGCCCAGGCGCTGATCCGCGCGCAGCGCATTCTGGAGGAGGCCGAGGGCCTTTGCGACGACGCGGCCGCGGCGCGGGAAAGTCCCCGCGGGCGGCTCAAGATCGCCGCGCCCTTGAGTTTTGGCGTCGATCATCTGGCGCCGGCGCTGCCGGATTTTCTCGTCCGCTATCCCGAATTGGCCGTCGAGCTGGCGCTCGACGACCGTCGCGCCGACCTGGTGGGCGAGGGCTTCGACATCGCGGTGCGCATCAGCGAAATGCCGGATTCCAGTTTCGTCGTGCGCAAGCTGGCGCCGGTGCGGCTGCTGCTGGTGGCGTCGCCGGCCTTCTGGGCCGCGCATGGCCGCCCGAAACGGCCCGAGGATCTCGCCGACCTGCCCAGCCTGCAATACGCCAACGCCGCCTTCGGCGACGTCTGGCGCTTCACCAACGCCGCCGCCGAACAGGTGCGGGTGCGCGCCGCCACCCGCGTGGTGATCAATAACGGCGCGGCGATGACGCCCGCGTTGGCGGCCGGCTGCGGCGTGGCGCTGTTGCCGGACATGATCGTCTGGCGCGAGATCCTGGAAGGACGGCTCGAGCCGGCGCTGGAGGATTGGCGCGCCGTCGACAATGCGCTGCATTTGTTGACCACCGGGCGCAATCCGCCGCGCAAGGTGCGCGTGTTCCAGGATTTCATGATCGAGCGCTTCGGCGGCGAGCGCGCGCCATGGCTGGCGCTGTGGCGCGCGCGCGGCGGTTGACCGCGCCGTCGCGCCCCGCAAGCATGACGCGTCGGCCTCGAGTCCGGCGCACAAAAGGGGGAAATCATGCGATCGAAAGCGATGCTCGCCGCGCTGGTGTTGGCGGCCGCCTGCGGACAAGGCGCCGAGGAGGCGGCCGCGCCGCCGCCT
>CAZMRN010000266.1:0-3746 GCA_964568575.1 uncultured Caulobacteraceae bacterium | reverse complement strand
CACCTGGGAGGGCCGGCTCGCGCGCATCGAATCGACGATCGATAGCCAGACGCGGCTCGTCTATGGCGTGATCGAAGTGCGCGATCCGTTCGCCGCGCGCCACCCAGCGCCGCTCGCGCCGGGCACGTTCGTCACCGCGACGATCGACGGGCGGCGCAGCGACACGCTGGTGGCCGCCCCGCGCGGCGCGCTGAAGCGCAACGAGTTCGTGTATGTCGTCAACGCGGACAACACCGTCGATGTGCGCCGCGTGCGCGCAGCGCAGACCACCGCCGACGAGGTGCTGTTCCGCGACGGCGTGCGCGACGGCGAGCGGGTGATCGTGTCGCATCTGCCCTCGCCGCGCGACGGCATGAGCGTCACGCCGATCGCGCGCGCCGGCGGCGAACCGACGCCCAATCCCGACTTGCGCGACCGCAATGGCTGACGCCGCGCCCCTGATTTGCCGGAGCATCCCGCGATGAACGCCTTGGTCGCCTGGTGGGGAAAAAACCCCGTCGCCGGCAATCTTCTGATGATCGCCTGCTT
The DNA here is from genome assembly GCA_964568575.1 of uncultured Caulobacteraceae bacterium. Taxonomy (GTDB): domain Bacteria; phylum Pseudomonadota; class Alphaproteobacteria; order Caulobacterales; family Aquidulcibacteraceae; genus RI-43. The sequence continues at coordinate 3,218 of CAZMRN010000266.1, read as the reverse complement.
CATCGCGGGCGCCTTGTCGTTTTTCCGAATGGAGAAGGAATTCTTCCCGCCGGGGCGCGACAACGGCGTGTTCATCGAGGCCGTATGGCCGGGCGCGAGCCCGGCGGACATGGAAAGCCAGGTCATCGTCCGCATCGAGGAAGCGACCTCGAGCCTCGACGGCGTCAATTGGGTGCGGTCGCGGTCAAGCGAAGGTTCGGGCTGGGTGCGGCTTGCGGCCAATCCCAGCGTCGACGTCGACCAATTGGCGCAGGAAGTGCGCTCGCTGACGGATTCGATTTCCGGCCTGCCGCCGGGACTCGAACCGATCCGCGTGTCGCGCCAGATCGGGCGCAACCAATCGATCCTGATTTCGCTGCATGGTCCCGTCGATGAAATGACGCTGCGCGACGCCGCCGAGCGCCTGCGCGACCGGATCGCCGTGCTGCCGGGCGCGGCCAACACCGAAGTGTGGGGCACGCGCGAGCGCGAAGTGTCGATCGAATTGTCGGAGACGGCGCTGCGCCAGTACGGGCTGACGTTCGACGACGTCGCCAATGCGGTGCGCGCTTCCTCGCTCAACGTCTCGGCCGGGGCCGTGCGCACCGACGACGGCGATTATCAATTGCGCGCGCGCAACCTCGCCGACAGCGAGCGCGATCTTGAATCGATCGTCATCCGCCAGACGCCTGAGGCCGGGGCCATCACCGTCGGCGACGTCGCCACGGTGATCGACGGCTTCCAGGATGTGAACCTCTACTCGCGTCAGAACGGCGAACCGTCCGCCATCGTCGCGCTGCTTACCGGGGACCAGTTCAATATCCTCGAGACCGAGCCTGCGGTGCAGGAGGAGTTGAAGGCGTTCCGCGAAACGCTGCCGCCGGGCCTGCAGGCGACCGTGATCTATAACGAGCACGAGGATTATTCCGCGCTCACCGGAATCCTGTTCACCAATGCGCTGCAGGGCTTTTTCCTGATCTTCGTGCTGTTGATGCTGACGCTGCATCCGCGCGTGGCGGTGTGGTCGACGCTGGGCGTGATGACGGCGTTCGCCGGCTCGTTCTTCATCCTGCCTTATGTCGACGTGTCGCTGAATTTCATGACCGTGTTCGGCTTCCTCCTGGTGCTGGGCATCATGGTGGACGACGCGATCATCGTCGGCGAGGCGATCTATGAACGCGCGGAGGAAGGCCATACCGGGGCCGATGCGGCCGTGCTCGCCACGCAATTGGTGCTGAAGCCGCTCGTCGCCTCGGTGCTGGTGACGATGCTGGCCTTCAGCCCCTGGATGTTCATCGACGGAGAGGTGCGCCAGTTCACCCGCGCGATCTCGATCGTGGTGATGAGCACGCTGTTCTTCTCGCTGGTGGAATCGCTGCTGATCCTGCCGGCGCACCTGTCGCACGTGTCGAAACCCGATCCGCAAGGCAATGGCGTGGTCGCGCGTCTGATGCGGGCGCAGCAGGTGTGCGCGCATTCGGTCTTGTGGGTGGCGCGCACGATCCATGGGCCGGTGCTGCGCCAGGCGGTGCGCTGGCGTTGGATGACCGCCTCGATCTTCATCGCGCTGTTCATCATCGCGGCGGGCCTGATCGCCAGCGGCCGCATCAAGCAGACCTTCATGCCCGAGGTCGAAGGCGACTTCATGATCGCCTCGATCGAATTGCCGCAGACCACGCCGTTCGCGCGCATGGAGCAGATCGCCAGCCAGCTCGACAGCGCGCGCCTCGCGCTCGAGGCGGAGACGCAGGAGGTCGCCTATGAGGATCCCAATACGGGCGCCTTGTCGCGCGGCGTGGTGCGCTCCTGGAGCCAGGTGATCGAGGAGAACACGATCCGCGCCTATGTCGGGCTGACGCCGCCGCAGACGCGCGAGCTGAAATCGAGCGAAGTCACCCGCCGCCTCGGCGAATTGTTGGGCCCCGTGCCGGATGCGGAGCGCATCAGCTTCGAACTCTCCGGCAACAATAACGGCCCCAACATCCAGATCGCCATCATGGGCGACAATCAGCAGGATTTGCGCGCGGCGGTGGATGAGCTGAAGGCGCGGCTCATGCGCTTCGGCGACGTCACCAGCGTGCGCGACAGCGAGGAAGCTGCGGTGGAGGAATTGCGCTTCACGCTGCTGCCCGGCGCCGAGCAGATCGGGGTGACATTGGCCGACGTGTCGAATCAGGTGCGCCAGGCCTATTTCGGCGAAGAAGTGCAGCGCTGGCCGCGCGACGGCGACGAGATGCGCGTCTATGTGCGCTATCCGCGCGACGACCGCCGCACGCTCGACAGCCTCAACCAGTTCCGCGTGCGCACGCCGGACGGGCGCGAAGTGCCGCTCGCCGCGGTCGCGACGGTGGAGTTCGCGCCGGGCGTCACCGGGCTCGACCGGCGCCAGCGCATGCGCTCGATCATGGTGGAGGCCGAAACGGCGCCCGAACAGCGCGCCCCGATCATGCGCGAGCTGAACGAGACCTTCTTCCCGCAATTGGAGGAGCGCTATCCCACCATCACGCGCCGCGCGCTGGGCGAAGCGGAGGCGCAGCAGGAATTCTTCGGCCAGCTCATGGCGTTCGGCGCGATGGCGCTGTTCGGGATGTATTTCCTGCTCGCCGTCACCTTCCGCTCCTATTGGCAGCCGGCGCTGATCATGTCGGTGATCCCGTTCGCCTTCATCGGCGTGGCGGTGGGCCATTTCCTGTTCGGGATGAATTTCGCGCTGTTCTCCTGGCTCGGCATGATCGCCGCGATCGGCGTCGTCGTGAACGACAATGTCGTGCTGATCGACAAGGCCAACCAGTACCGCGCCGCCGGCGCCGACGCCTTCGAGGGGATCACCGGCGCCAGCGTTTCACGCTTCCGGCAAATTTTCCTGACCTCGGTGACCGAATTCGTCGGCATGGCCCCGATGATCCTGGAGCAGGCCGCGATCGCGCAATTCCTCAAGCCGATGGCGCTGTCGCTGGCCTTCGGCGTGCTCTTGTGCATGCCCGTCACTTTGATCTTGACGCCGACCTTTTACATGATTGGTAAGGACATCAAGAGCGCGACCGGCGGGCTTGGGCGGTTTTTCCGCCGCCTGTGGAACGGCCGGTCCGCCGCGCAGGTCCCGGCGGAGTGACGCGACAGGCGTTCGCGATAAGGATAGGGAGTTCAGCATGATCAATCTCACGCGCCGCGCGATGGCGGCGTCGTCCCTGGCGCTGATCGCCGGCTGCGCCACCCGGGGGCCGGAAGCGCCGCCCGCC
>CAZMRN010000265.1:1460-3753 GCA_964568575.1 uncultured Caulobacteraceae bacterium | reverse complement strand
TACACTCTTTCCCTAGACGTGTGCTCTTCCGACCCCGCCGGCGCAAACCGAGCCGGAAGCCGGAGCGCAAGCCGAGGCCCCCGCCGCCGCGACGCTCAGCATCGCCGACGCATGGGCCTCGGCCACCCCGGGCGGCGCGCGCGTGTCGGCCGGCTATATGACCATCCGCAATTCAACGGGCGCCGCCGATCAGCTCATCGGCGCGGAAAGCCCGCGCGCAGGCCGGGTGGAATTGCACGTCATGGAAATGGACGGCGCCATGATGCAGATGCGCCCCACCGCGAGCGTCGAGGTTCCCGCGGCCGGCGAAGCCGCGCTCGCGCCCGGCGGCACGCATCTGATGTTTCTCGATCTGGCGGAACCGTTCACGCCTGGCGAAACCATTCCCGTCACGCTGATCTTCGCTCAGGCGGGACGCGTGGAGGCGTCGCTACCCGTTCGCGCGCGGCCCTAGGACCTAAGGCTGCACGATGTCGCGATGCATCGGGGCGAGCACGCCCAGAAACCGATTTTGCGCGCGATAGGACACGCCTTCCTCGCGCATCGCGGTGCGCAGATGGCCGACGAGCGCGTTGAAGTCGCGCGTCTGCACGCCCATGTCGGCGTGCGCAGTCGCCATGTCGCGCCCGGTATAGGCGCAGCCGCCGCCGAGCAGATAGCAGAACTGTTCCTTCAAGGTGCGGCGCACGCGCGCGATGTCGAACGGTTCGAAGATCGGCCCAAGGTGGGGATCGGCGAGCGCGAGATCGACGGTGCGATCGACGATCCGATCGACCCCCGCCTGTCCGTTGAACGCCGCGAACATCGCGTCGCCGGCGAACGGCTCGGCGCCGGCGTTTGCGTCCGATTGGACGTAAGGGGCGATCTCCGGCGCTTGCGCGAGCGCCGGCGCCGCTGAAAGCGCAACGCCGAACGCCAGGAGGAAACGCAATCGGCCGCGCATGCCTCAAAACCCCACTTGCAAGGACAGATAGGCGCCGCGCTGATCGGCGAAGGTCGCAATGTCGCCCAGCGCCGCATAGCCGGCGACGACCGTCACCGCATCGGTGAGCGCATAGGCGGCGAACAGATCGTAGGCGTCGTCCTCGCGCGCGAAGCCGAGATTGTCGGGCCGGGAGCGATACTCCGCCCCGATCAACAGGCGATCGGTCGCCAGATACGCGCCCGACAGCTCGATCTGCGCCGAACGCCCGTCGTCGCGGTCGCCGCCGAAGCCCAACAGTCCGAACTGGTTGGCTTCCGTGAAACGGATCGTCCCGTTGAGCACGAGCGACTGGTCGAGAACGATCTTGGTCGCCGCGACATAGAGATCGACGCCGGAATCGTTCGTCGCGCCCAGCGCGGCGACAAGGCCCTCATGCTCGGTGCGCTTGAATTGCGCCCCAATCGCCACCTGCGGAAGCCAGCTGTCCTGCGCATAGACCGCATCGCCGAACACGCGGATTTTCGCGCCGACGATGTCTTGCGCAAAGGTGAAGCCCTCGCCCAGGCCGAGCGCTGCGCCGGTTTCGCCGGTGTCGAAATTTTGCCGGGCATAGGAAACTTCCACGCGGTCGAACAGGCCGATTCCGGCGCCATACGCGGTGAAATCGTAGTTCGACAACGGAATGGCGGTGGCGAAGAACGCGGCGCCGACGCCGTCCTCCGTGGCTTGTCCCGCGATCAGCGCCCATGTGGCCAGCCCTGCGCCGGCTGCGCCCTCCACGCTCGTGGCGCCGCGCGTCAAGGGCAGTTTGCCGCCGAAAACAAGCGGTTTCGCATCCGCAGCGCCAGCCGCGAGCAGCGCCGACAAGGCCAAAGGCGCACACGAACAGAAACGGTTCATTATCGTTCTGCTGCGGCCGAGACGGTAAACGAAGCGTAAATTACATGTTTTACGTAGACTTTACGCGTCGCCGTTAAGGATCATCTCATGCGCCCGTTGATCGCTTTGTGCGCCTGGTTCGCCAGCGCCGCCTTCGCCCACGCCGCCGACGTGACCGTCCGCGTGACCGATGCGGCGGGCGCGCCGGTACGTCATGCGGTCGTCAGCTTCGCGCCGGACGGCGGCTATCGCGGGCCGATCGCCTTCGATTGGCCGTATCAAGTCGCCCAGCGCAATCTCGCGTTCGAGCCTGAGATCCTGATCGCGCCGGTCGGCGCGGAAGTGCGCTTTCCGAATCTCGATCGCGTGCGCCATCACGTCTATTCGTTCTCCGAAGGCAATCGCTTCGAGCTGACGCTCTATGGCCGCGACGAGACCCGCGCGCATCGCTTCCGCACGGCCGGGATCGCCGCGATCGGATGCAACATC
>CAZMRN010000265.1:0-1350 GCA_964568575.1 uncultured Caulobacteraceae bacterium | reverse complement strand
GGGGCAATTGCGCGTTTGGCACGCCGATCTGCGCGCACGCGGCGGTATCCTGTCGCGGCCGGCGCGGTATCCCGCCGCCGGCGCCGTGCAGGAAGCGCTGCGCGTCGACCTGCGCGCCGCGCACGTCGGCCATTGATGCCGCTCTGGGCGAAGCTCCGGCCCGCGGCGCTGTTCGCGCGGCTCAGCACCAAGCTGACAGTGCTCTACGCCGGCCTGTTCGGCGTCGGGCTCGTCGCGATCGCGATGATGGTCAACACGGTGATCTCGGCCAACGCGCAGCGCACGGTGCGCGATGAATTGGCCGCCAACGGCGCTGTGTTCGACCGGATCTGGGCGCTGCAGGAAAAACATCTGGGCGACAGCGCCGCGATCCTGGCGCGTGATTTCGGCTTCCGCGACGCGGTCGCCACACGCGACGTGGAAACCATCCGCTCCGCGCTCGACAATCTGCGCGGCCGCCTCGAGATCGATCGCGCCTTCCTGATGACCATGGACGGCGCCGTCGTCGGCCTCGACGCGCTGACGGATGCGGAAGCCGACATGTTGTGGGCCGCGCTCGATGCGCGCGAACGCGCCGCAGGCGTGCTGACGATCGCGGGACGGCCCTATCAGGCGGTGTCGGCGCCGATCCGCGCGCCGGACCTCATCGGCTGGGTCGTGTTCGCTGCAGAGCTCGATCGCGCGCATCTGCACTCTTTCGAGGCGCTGGCGGCCATTCCGTTGCGCGCCGACGTGTTCGCACGCAGCGCGGACGGCGCGTGGCTCAACGCGCCCTCGCCGGCGGTGCTGGAGGCGTTGGACGCCGACGTCGCGCCGCGCACGCTGCGCCTGGCGGGCGGCGAAGCGATCGCGCTGGCGCAGCCTTTGCGCGCGTTCGACGGCGGCCCTCAGTCGCGCCTGCTGCTCACCTATCCGCTCGACCTCGCCTTGCAGGCCTATCGCCCGCTGATGGGATCGCTCGCCGCGCTGGGCGTTTTCGGCGTGGCGCTCTTGGCGCTCGCGAGCTGGTTTCTGGCGAGCACGGTGACGAGGCCGATCGCTGCGCTCGATGCGGCCGCGCGCGCGCTGCAGCAGGGCAAGCGCATGGAAGTCGCAACGACGACGCATGACGAGATCGGCCGTCTCGCGGACACCTTCAATCGCATGTCGCATGAGATCGCCGCACGCGAAGAGCGCATCACGCACATGGCGATGCATGACGCCGACACCGGCCTCGCCAATCGCCGCGCGCTCGGCGCAGCGCTCGGCGCCATGGAGAAGGCGTATGTCGTCGCGGTCGCGATCGACCGGTTCGCGCCGATCCGCGACGCGATCGGCTATCGCCTCGCGGCGGAGCTGTTGCGGCGCATG
>CAZMRN010000264.1:0-3761 GCA_964568575.1 uncultured Caulobacteraceae bacterium | reverse complement strand
TACACTCTTTCCCTACACAATTGACGCCGCAGGAAACACTCGACGCCGCCCATGCCGCAGGCCTGAGCGCCGCGCCCACCGGCGTCGAGCACGGCACGGTGACGGTGATCGCCGATCATCATCCCTATGAAGTGACCACGCTGCGCCGCGACGTCGAGACGGACGGTCGCCGCGCCGTGGTGGCGTTCACGCAGGATTGGGCGGAGGATGCGCAGCGCCGCGATTTCCGCATGAACGCGCTTTACGCCGATCCCGACGGCGCGGTGCACGATCCCACGGGCGGCGGCCTGGACGACGCGCGCGCCGGCCGCGTGATCTTCATCGGCGACGCCGAAACGCGCATTCGCGAGGATTATCTGCGCATCCTGCGCTTTTTCCGCTTCAACGCCTGGTATGGCCGCGGGCGGCTCGATGCGGCGGGGCTTGCGGCGTGCGCGGCGTTGAAGGACGGCATGGCGCAGCTTTCGGTCGAGCGCGTGTGGAAGGAAACCAAAAAGCTGCTCGCCGCGCGCGACCCCTCTGCGGCGTGGGCGGCGATGGCGGCGAGCGGCGTGCGCGATGCGGCGCTTGCCGAAGCCGCGAACGATCGCCGGCTGGCGCGGCTCATTGCGATCGAGGGCGATCATTTCCTGCCGATCGATCCGCTCACGCGTCTCGCCGCAGCGCTGCATGATGAAGCGGCCGCCAGGGCGCTGGCGCGCCGGCTGAAGGTTTCCAACGAGGAGAAGGATCGCCTGACGCGCGCGCTGGGGACTTCGCCGCGCATCGTGTCTTATTTGTCGCCGAAGGAGATGCGGCGCGCGCTTTATGCGCTGGGGCTCGAAACTTTCGTCGATCGCGTCCGCGTCGCCTGGGCCGACGATCCCGCCGACAAGACGGCCCCGCAATGGCGCGCGCTTCTGGCCATGGCGCAAAGCTGGCCGCGCCCGACCATGCCGCTCAACGGGGAGGACGTGATCGCCGCCGGCGTGCCGCCCGGGCCGAAGCTCGGCGCGGTGCTGCGCGAGGTCGAGGCCTGGTGGATCGACGCCGATTTCCCCGACGACCGGCTCTCCATCATGGAGCGGCTAAAGGCGGTTGCGCAGGCGCTGGGCTGACTTGATGGGCGTTATAACGTGTGTTATAACGCCTCCATGGTCAAAAAGCTCCCCCCCGGCGTGCAGGACGCCCGCACCGAGCCGTTCGTCGCCGATCCCGCCGCGCCCGCGCCGAAGGCGGCGGCGCCCAAAGGCGCGCTGCCCAAAGGCGCGCTCAAAGTGCGCCGCATCGGCAATTCGCTGGGAATCGTCCTGCCGAAGGACGTGCTGGCCAAGCTGCGCGTCGGCCAAGGCGACATGCTGAGCGTGTCGGAAACGCCCGACGGCGTGGCGCTGAGCGCGGCGGACAGCGAAACGGCGGACCTTATGCGGATGGCGGAAGAGATCATGCGCAAGCGGCGCAAGGTGCTTAAAGCGCTGGCGCAATGAACCGGCCGCGTTGGCTGCCGAAAGCGCTCATTCTCGCCGTGCACGATCGACAGCTCGCCGAGCATGGCGGGCCGGCCGGCGTGCGTGATGAAGGCTTGCTGGAATCCGCGCTGGCGCGGCCGCAAAACCTGCATGCCTGTGGCGCAGCGGATGCGGCCGCGCTGGCGGCGGCGTATGCGTTCGGCATCGTGCGCAACCACCCGTTCATCGACGGCAACAAACGCACTGCGTTCGTCGCCTGCGAACTCTTTCTGGCGGCGAATGGCGTGACGCTTGACGCCGCAGACGAGGAGTGTCTTGCGATGATGCTGTCGCTCGCGGCAGGGGAGATTGGCGAGGCGGAGTTTGCGGCGTGGCTGCGGGAGAATGTGCGGGGAGCCTAAGGCCACCGCGCCGTCGGCGGCATCGAGCTCAAAATGCTCTCGATGTTTCCGCCGGTCTTCAGGCCGAACAGCGTGCCGCGATCGTACAAGAGGTTGAACTCGACATAGCGGCCGCGGCGGATGAGTTGTTCTTCCTTGTCGGCTTCCGTCCAGGGCTCGTGCATTCGGCCGCGCAGGATCGCGGCATAGGCGTCCTTGAAGGTGCGCCCGACATTCTGGACGAACGCGAAATCCTTCTCCCAATCGCCGCTATTGTGGTGATCGAAGAAAATGCCGCCCGTTCCGCGCGGCTCGCCCCGGTGCGGCAGCCAGAAATATTCATCGCACCACTTCTTGTATTTCTCGTAGTACGAAACGTCATGCGCATCGCAGGCGCGCTTGTAGGCGGCGTGATAGGCGAGCGTATCGGGCGCGTCGTCGCGCCGGTCGGCGTCCTGCGTCGGATTGAGATCGCCGCCGCCGCCGAACCACCATTCCGTGGTCACGAGATGGCGCGTGTTCATGTGCGCCGCCGGGCAGTGCGGATTGCGCAAATGCGCGATCAGCGAAATGCCGCTCGCCCAGAAGCGCGGATCCTTTTGCGCGCCCTTGACGCCGGCGGCGAAATCCGGCGCGAATTCGCCCCACACAGTGGAGCAATGCACGCCGACCTTCTCGAAAAAGCGGCCGCGCATCATCGAGGCCACGCCGCCGCCAAGGCCGCCGTCGCGCGCCCAAGGCGTGCGGGCAAAGCGTCCCGGCTCGCCGGGATAAAGCGCTGCCGGGGCTTCATCCTCGAGCGCCTCGAAGGCGGCGCAGATCTCGTCGCGCAAGCGTTCGAACCAGGCGCGGGCGCGCGTTTGACGGTCGGCATCGGTCATGGGGCGCGACCATGGCAAGCGCTGCGCGGTCGCGCAAGGCGCGGTCTTGACGCGCCGCCGCGATCGGCTTCAGGTCGCGGCGAACCAGGGAGGCGCGCATGCTGGGCAAGGCGGCGGTGCAAGCGAATATCGGCGTTTCGCGGCCGGATGCGGCGCGCGCGTTCTATGTCGACACGCTGGGCCTTGCGCTCAAATCGGAGGACGCCTTCGCGCTCGTCGTGTCCGCCGGCGACGGCGACATCCGCCTTGCGAAAGTGCCGATGGTGGCGCCGGCGCCCTATGCGGTGATCTCGTTCGCCGTGCCGGATCTCGCGGCCTTCGTCGCCGCCGCCGCCAAGAAGGGCGTCAAGCTCGAGCGCTTTCCCTTTCTGCCGGCGGACGGCGACGGCGTCTGGACGGCGCCGGACGGTACGAAAGTGTGCTGGACGCGCGATCCCGACATGAACCTCATCGGCGTCGTGCAGCCGGCATGAGCGTGTTGCCAGCGGCCAAGATCGCCGGCGGCCCGCACGTCATGGGCATCGTCAATCTCACGCCGGATTCGTTTTCCGACGGCGGCAAGCATCGCGATGCGCGCGCAGCGATCGAAGCGGCGTGCGCGATGCTGGAGGCCGGCGCCGACATCGTCGATGTCGGGGGCGAATCGACGCGGCCGGGCGCGGCGCCGGTTGAGACGGAGGAAGAGCTCCGCCGCGTGCTGCCGATGATCGAAGGCCTGCGCAAGATCACCGCAGCGCCGATCTCGATCGACACCATGAAGCCCGCCGTCGCCGAGGCGGCGCTCGCCGCAGGCGCGACGCTGTGGAACGACGTCAACGCGCTGCAGGCGCCGGGCGCGCTCGATGTGGCCGCGCGCCGAAATGCGGCGGTCGTGCTGATGCACATGCAAGGCGCGCCGCGCACGATGCAGGTCGATCCGCGCTACGCGGATGTCGCGGCCGAAGTGCGCGCGTTTCTCGGCCACCAAGCCGCCGATCTGACCGCCCGCTGAAGTCCCGGCACAGGCCGGCCCGCGGATCAATACCATCCCCCTGTCGCCGCCGGTTCAAAAG
>CAZMRN010000263.1:2790-3768 GCA_964568575.1 uncultured Caulobacteraceae bacterium | reverse complement strand
GAGGCAGCGCCCCGCGCTGTGCTGGCGCAGATCGGACCGCCGACGGCGCCGCCGGCCGGGCTTGCGGCGCTGTGCGTGCGCCGGCCCGACATCTGTCCATCCTTGAGCGCGGTGCGGCGTACGGCGGCGGGCCCCCAAGAAGCGTTGTTTCAAGCTTTGCTGCTGTCGGAGCCGACGCCTGCGCCGCGGCGCGACGGCGTCGCGTTGACGGCCGAGCGCGCGGCGCTCCTGGCTGATGTCAACGCGCGCATCAATCGCGCGATGACGTTCACGACCGACGCCGATGCGCTCGGCGTGGCGGAGCGCTGGTCGTTTCCCTTGACCGCGCCGGATGCGCCGGCGCGCGCAGGCCGCGTGCGCGGCGATTGCGAAGATTTCGCGCTGGAGAAGCGCGCCGCGTTGCTTGCGGCCGGCTGGCCCGCCGAGCATTTGTCGCTGGCCACCGCTTACGCGCCGCAACTGGGTTTGCATGCGGTGCTCATCGCGCACACCGACGAAGGCGACATCGCGCTCGACATGCTGCGCGCAACGCCGGTTTCGGTGGCGCGGCTGGGCTATCGCTGGATCGCCGCGCAGCGCGGGCCGGATCTGTTGACGTGGCGCGTGGTTCGGCTGGTGGGGCTGTCAGAGATGGACGTCGCGCCGCGCATAGGCGCCTAGCGCGAACATCAAGAGCGCGGCGATCGCCGGCGTTTGCAGGCCGAAATCGACGAATCCGTGCGCCAGCGCGCCGATCGCCGCGGCGAAAGCGCCGGCCGCCCATTCCGAGCCTGACCCGCCTTCGATGGCGGCGAACAGCAAACGCGCCAGGATCGGCCCCAGCATCAGCGCAAACAGCGCGAAGCCGACATAGCCGGTCTCCTCCAGGGCCTGGAGGTAGATGTTGTGCGCCGAACCGATCGTGTTGAGCACGTGATAATCTTCAGGCCGCGCATAGAGCTGGTTGAGTTCGTGGAAGGTGTTGAGCCCGTGGCCGAT
>CAZMRN010000263.1:0-2749 GCA_964568575.1 uncultured Caulobacteraceae bacterium | reverse complement strand
GACGTCGCGATGCAGGCGATCGCCGGCGAGGGTGTCGAGGCGGTCGAGCGCGAATTGTCCGCCGACGCTGGCCAATCCCGCCGCCACCAGCAGCGTGGCCGCGAGCGCTGCGACCCCGCCGCGGCTGCGCATGCCGATCAGCGCGAGCAGCGCAAAGGCGATGATCGCAAGCGCCGCGCTGAGCGCGCCGGCGCGCGACGCGGTGAGCAGCAGAGCGGTAGCGCAGGCGACGAAGGCGGCGCAGGCGAGCGGCGCGCGCAACAGCGGCGCAGCGAAACCGCCCGGCCCGGCGCCGTGGCTGATCCGCCCGCGACCGACCCGGACGAGATAGGGCGCGATCAGGCACATCAGGATGGCGAAGGTCGTGGCCGCCGCATTGGCGCTGCCGAAATGCACCATCAGGCGGCGCGCGCTCTGCTCCCCTTCCGACAGCGCATGGCGCACGATCGCGTAGGCCGCAAAGGCGCCGGCGCACATCCAGATCAGCCGGCCGATGCGGTCGCGGTCCTGGCGCTCCTGCACGGCGAGCGCGCCGAGCGCGAACGCCGCCGCGGGGCCGAAAAACGCGGCTGCGCCTTCCAGCGTCCGATACGGCGACAGCGACGCCGGCCCCGGCCCGACGCCGAACGCGTCGCGCAAGGGGTGCGAGAACGCCGCGGAGGCGGGCGTTGCGGTGAAGATCGCCCAGCCTGCAAAGGCGATGGCGGCCAGCGCCGGGAGCCAGCACTCGCGCAAGGCTGACGCCAGCGCGTCGCGCGGCGCGGTGATGGCGCGCAAGGCCAGCAGGGCGCACAGGCACGCCGCCAGCAGCGCCGCCAGCGCGCCGTCATTGGCCCCCTTGATCAAGAGGCCGGTGAAGATCACCGCAAGCGGCGCGGCCAGGCCGAGCCAGTGCAATCCCAAAGCTGCAGGCTTGGTGCGCCGCAATGTCCCCTCCCGCAGCGCGGGAGGCGGCGCCCGCGCGGCTGGGCGAGAATGGCGGTTTGGTTTCGCGAAGTCACGTCCGTTCCGCTTCGCGACGCTTGGGCGTACACTCGCCGCGATGGGCGCGTTGGCGCTTCCGGGGTGCATCTTGGGTTACGCGACGCCTGCGCCGGTCTGGCGGTTTCCGGAGGATCGGGTCGGTTATGCGATCGGCGACGTGCACGGCCGCGCCGACCTCCTGGCGATCCTGCTCGACAAGATCGAAGCGGACGCGCGCGCGTCGCGGCTGAAGCCGCTGCTTGTGATGCTGGGCGATTACGTCGATCGCGGGCCCGACAGCCGCGGCGTCATCGACATTCTCGCCGGCGGGCGTCCGCACGGCTTCGAGCGCCGCTTCCTGAAAGGCAATCACGAGCAGGCGATGCTGGCCTTTCTCGATAAGCCGCACGCCAATAGGCCCTGGCTCGAACTCGGCGGGCTGCAGACGGTGGTGTCCTATGGGCTGCCGGCGGCGCTGTCGAACGCGACCGATGCGGCCTTGCAGCGCGTCGCCGCCGAGCTGCGCGCGGCGCTGCCGGAAAGCCATCTGGCGTTTCTCAAGGGGCTCGAACGCTATGCGGTGTATGGCGATTATCTGTTCGTGCACGCCGGGGTCGATCCCGCCAAGCCGCTTGCGGCGCAAACCGACACGGACCTGTTCTGGATCCGCGATCGGTTCCTCAAGGCGTTCGGCGCCTACACGCATTGCGTCGTGCACGGACACACGCCCCAGCCTTTCGCCTATGTCGACGAGCGGCGCATCGGCGTCGACACCGGCGCGTATGCGCTGGGAACGCTGACAGCCGTGCGGCTGGAAGCGGAGACGACTTCCTTTATATCGGCATCCGCAACCTGATCGGCGGCAGGCGGGAAACCGAGATGACCATGCTCACCTTGATGCGCGCGCTGTGCGCGGCGGCGATCGTCCTGACCTTGGCGGCGTGCGGCACGCCCGGCGTGGTGCGCGGCGACGCGCCGAGCGCGGGCGAGGTGGCCGAACCGGTCTACCGGCTGGGGCCGGGCGACCAATTGCGAATCATCGTGTTCGGCGAGGAGCAGCTGACCGGGGAATTCCTGGTCAACGCCCAAGGCGACATCGCCTATCCGCTGGTCGGCGCGGTGCAGGCCAACGGCATGACGGTCGAGGAGTTCTCCGCCCGGCTGACGGAGGTGTTGCGCAACGGCTACGTCCGCAATCCGAACGTGGCGGTCGAGGTCATGACCTACCGGCCCTTCTTCATCCTAGGCGAGGTCGAGCGGCCCGGAACCTATCCCTACACGGCCAATCTGACTGTTGAGAACGCCGTGGCGATTGCTGAGGGATACACCTATCGCGCTGAAACCAGGCGGGTTTTCATTCGCCGGGCTGGCGAAACGGTCGAGCGGGAGTATCGCTTGCCCTCCAATATCCGCGTCAATCCCGGCGACACCGTGCGGGTTGGGGAAAGACGCTTCTAGGCGGTCCCGCGCGTGTGGACCGTGGCGCAGAAACGGTTTACCATTTCTTGGGTGATGGAGGGGGCCGAGGATGATGCGGTCAGCGCGGGCGGCGTTTGCGTTCTGCTTTGCGGTTGCGGCCGCGAGCGCGCCGGTATGGGCGACGCCTGACGCGCCTCCCACGATGGACACCCAGGCGGAGGCGCCCGTCGTCGCGCTGTCGCCGGAGGCGCTCGCCGCCGCCATTCTCGAGCGGCTCGACGAAGCCTGCCTCGCCGAAACCGAAACGCTCGCCGCCGTGGCCGAGGCCACGCTCGGCCAGGACATCGCCGTGATCGTCGATGCGATC
>CAZMRN010000262.1:2482-3776 GCA_964568575.1 uncultured Caulobacteraceae bacterium | reverse complement strand
GCCTTCAACGCCGCGCTCCAGCCGTATGAAATCTCCGAGCTGGCGCGCGGCCTGATCGAAAACGTGCGCGGCGCCATCGACGCCGATATCGACGCCGCGTGGGGGCCGAGCGCGTTCCGCACCACCGGGCGCCTTGCGATCCGCGATGCGTCGCTGTCGACCAAGACGATCCCGATCATCGAGGGCGTCGACGGCGAGATCATATTCGACGATCTCGCCCTGTTGACGACGCCGCCGGGCCAATCGCTCGCCGTGTCGCGGCTCAATCCCGGCGTTTCGGTGGGGCGCGGCGCAGTGCGGTTTCAATTGCTGCCGCAAGGCCGCATCGCGCTGGAAGGCGCGCGCTTTGCGTTCGCTGGGGGCGAATTGTCGGCGCAGCCGGCGGAGATCACGATCGGCGCGGAAGAGACGCGCTTCATCCTCACGCTGGCGCAGGTCGACGTCGCCACGCTGCTGGCGGAATTGAACACGCCCGATCTGCGCGCCACCGGCACGGTCGAGGGCACGTTCCCGCTGCTGCTCACGCCGCGCTCGGCGATCATCGAGAACGGCGAATTGCGCACTGTCGGCGGCGGCGACATCTCCTATGTCGGGACCGCCGGCGACGGCATGACGGGCCCGGCGGCGCTGGCCTTCGAGGCGTTGCGCGCGTTCCAGTATGACGACCTGTCGCTGACGCTGAACGGCGACCTCTCCGGCGACGTGATCACCGCGATCAATTTCCATGGCCGCAACGCCGCCGCCGCCGATCTCGGCGCGGTCGCCCAAGCGCCGGGCGGGTTGCAATTGACGGCGCGCGGCATCCCGTTCGCCTTCAATGTGCGCGTCTCCGCGCCGTTCCGGAGACTGGCCGACGCGGCCGCCTCGATCACCGACGTGACCTCCACCGTCAGCCAGGCGATCGAACAGGAACGCGCCCGCGCCGAAGGCGGCGCCGCCCCGCCCTCTTCCGCCCCAACCCCGCCGGAATGATGCGCTCAGCGTGCGTTCAGCCCGAATTGGGCTATATCGGCCGCAAGATCAGGAGAATGCGGATGCAGGCTTTGAGCAGGACGGCGCAGGCGCGGATCGCGGCCGCGGGGCTCGCGGCGGCGGCCGCGGCCGGCTGCATCCCGGTTCAGGTGCAGGCGCCCGACAAGCCGATCGAGATCAATTTGAACGTCAATATCCGGCAGGAAGTGATCGTGCGCCTGGAAGGCGCCGCGCGCGACCTCCTGGAATCCAACCCCGACATCTTCTGACGCCCGCCCACGCCGGGCCCAACCAAGGACGCGCCATGACGCTGCTTCCCACT
>CAZMRN010000262.1:0-2429 GCA_964568575.1 uncultured Caulobacteraceae bacterium | reverse complement strand
ATCGGCGCTCCGGCGGCCGCCATCGCCGACGACGTGCTCGACGCCGCGCGCGCCGCCGGCGTGATCGGCGAACAGGCCGACGGCTATCTCGGCGTCGCCGCCGGCCAGACCGCCAGCGCCGATCTCCGCGCCCGGGTCGACCAGATCAATATCCGCCGCCGCGCCGCCTACACCGAGCGCGCCGCAGCGACGGGCGTCTCGGTCAACGAAATGGCCGCCGCCGTGGCGTGCCAACTCCTGGCCTCGCGCGTGCAAGTCGGCGAACGCTACCGCGACGAAAGCGGAACCTGGCGCCAGCGCACCGCCAGCGCACCGGTGGCGATCCCGTCATTCTGCCCGCAATAGGCACGCGCAGTATGATCAGCACCATTGCAATGGTTAATGGTGATGGGTGGCTCGCTTTTGGCGGAATTCTCCAATCCAGCCATCGGAAGTAGCTCGGTCTGATTTTCAGCAGTCGTAAACCGATGCGACGCAGACAAGTTGTCATGTTTGCCGCCCGTCGACAGCCCGCATCCGATCCGCTTGAGGCCTTTTCTCCAGTCGTCGACATGGAACTGGATGAGGGGATCAGCCGCGCCGTCCTTGTTCTTCGCGCCAACGGCATCGAGACCTTCGAGTCCTGCGAGGGCGGACCCCATCACGCCTTCCCCGAACCCACCGTGCGCTTCCACGGTGGCACATGGGCAGGCTATCGTGCTTTCGCAGTCGCGATGGAGCACGGGTTGCCAGTGCTAAACTTGCGCTACTGCTTCACCGCCGTGAATGGACATCTGGAATCTCCCTGCTGGGAGATGACCTTTCACGAGAGCGTGTGTGGTTAGCCTAGGGCAGGCGCGCGCAGTGGGCGCATAACGGACGGCCAGCCGATCCCAAACGCAGGTTGCGCGGTTCGATGTTGTTGCCTTCGGTGCAACGACTGTTGTTGTGGTATACATTCGGCGCGTTCGGTTTGACCGAGTGGAAGGGCGCAACTTTCGCCATGACGCTGTCTCCGCCGAAAAATTCGGCGGAACATTTGTAGATCGATTCGTGACTCAGAAAACGCGGTCAACAGTCGATCACTTGTTATCCTTAGGAACGGTGTCGCACCATTCCTAGATCGCGATTGGGCGGTGCCGCGCCGGGGTCAAGATCAACGTGCTGTCACAGTCTAGGATTTCATAATTAGATCTCGCATTGGCAGCCGCCCAATTGATTCTCCCTTAACCGTCAAGCTTGAATGTGCGTCCCTTCCGGAGCGGGGCGACATGGCGGGCGTTGGGGCGGGCGTGAAGCAGGATCAGATCATCGCCGGCGATTGCGTCGCGCGCCTCTCGGCGCTGCCGGATGCGTGCGTCGACCTCGTGTTCGCCGATCCGCCCTACAATCTGCAGCTCGGCGGCGGCCTGACCCGGCCCGACCAATCCGTCGTCGACGGCGTCGATGACGCCTGGGACAAGTTCGAGGATTTCGCGGCTTACGACCGCTTCACCCGCGCCTGGCTGACGCAATGCCGGCGCGTGCTGAAGGACGACGGCGCGATCTGGGTGATCGGCTCGTACCACAACGTGTTCCGGCTCGGCGCGGCGCTGCAGGATCTCGGCTTCTGGATCCTCAACGATATCGTCTGGCGCAAATCCAATCCGATGCCGAACTTCAAAGGCACGCGCTTCACCAACGCGCACGAAACGCTGATCTGGGCCGCCAAAAGCAAGACGTCGCGGTACACGTTCAATTACGCCGCGCTGAAAATGCTGAACGACGATCTGCAGATGCGCTCGGACTGGACGATCCCTTTGTGCACAGGCGCCGAGCGCTTGAAGGGCGATGACGGCCGCAAGGCGCATCCGACGCAAAAACCCGAAGCGCTGCTGCACCGCGTGATCCTGGCCACGACCAAGCCCGGCGATCTGGTGCTTGACCCCTTCTTCGGCACAGGCACGACCGGCGCCGTCGCCAAGCGCCTGGGCCGGCATTATCTCGGGATCGAGCGCGACGAGGCCTACATCAAGGCCGCGCGCCAGCGCCTGAAGGACATCGGCGCGCCAAGCGCCGCCGATCTCATTGTCACCCGCTCGAAGAAGGACGAGCCGCGCGTGCCCTTCGGCCAGGTGATCGAGCACGGCTTCCTCAATCCAGGCGACGAGCTCTATTCGCCCGACATGCGCCACAAGGCCCGCGTGCGCGCCGACGGCTCGCTCGCGATCGGCGATATGACAGGCTCGATCCACCGCATCGGCGCCTATGTCACCGGCGCGCCGGCCTGCAACGGCTGGACCTTCTGGCACAAATATTCCGACGCCGGCCTCGAGAGCATCGACCTCTACCGCCGCGAACTGCGCCGCATGATGGCGACGGGCTGACCGCGCGGCGCGCGATCAGCCCGACCCTTCCGCCTAACGCTCCAAGCGCGCGCTGAGCTGGCCGCCCTGCTCGCGCCGCGCCTC
>CAZMRN010000261.1:2478-3790 GCA_964568575.1 uncultured Caulobacteraceae bacterium | reverse complement strand
CCTGGCGCCCGCGCACGAGGCGCCCCGGCAGCGCGCCGGTCGGCGCATCGTCGCGCGCGGCGACGACGCCGGAAAGGATCGTCGCGCGGTAGCCGCGCGCGCCTTGCGTCAATCGCCTGCCGCCGGCGGGGAGATCATACGCGATGCGCGGGGCCGCGATCGCAAGCGCGTCGAGATCGATGACGTTGAGATCGGCCTTCTTGCCCGGCGCGAGCACGCCGCGATCGTGCAGACCGACGAGCGCTGCGCTGCGCCGCGTCAACATCTCCACCGCGGTTTGCAGCGGAATGTCGCCGCGATCGCGCGCCCAATGCATCAGCAGATACGTCGTCGCCGATCCGTCGCAGATGGCGCCGACATGGGCCCCGCCGTCGCCCAGGCCCGGCACGGCCAAGGGATGGGCCAGCATCTGCTCCACCACGCCGAGATCGCCGCGCGTGTAATTGAACAAGGGCAGATAGATGAAGGCGCGGCCGTCCTGCTCCAGCAGGAGATCATAGGCGACTTCGTCCGGCGCCCGCCCTCGCGCACGCGCGATCGCGGCGATCGACCGCTCGGGACCCGGCGCATAGTCCGGCGGATCGCCCAAGGGAAAGAGTTTCGACCAGGCGTCGCGGAAATAGACCAGCAATTGATGCCGCCCTGATTTCTCGTCGCTCAAGAGCCGCGCGCGGAAGTCCGGATCGCGCATGCGCGCGACCTTCTGCGCCAGCGGCAGCGCCGCGATCTCGCGCCACGCCGCGGTGTTGGAGAAGGGATGCATGCTCGCCTCCAGCCCCATCAGCACGCCGACGGGCCGCGCGATGACTTGCGCGCGCACGGGCAGACCTTGCGCCGCGGCGCGCTCAGTGCGGTCGAGCAAGGAGCGCCATTTGTCCGGCGCGGGATCGGCCTGCAGGAGCGAGAACGAAGCCGCCGCCGCGCCGTTGCGCGCCGCATCCTCGAGAATGCCGAACTCGTCTTCTTCCTGAACGAAATCCGAAACCATTTGAAACACGCCGCGCCCGTTCAGCGCCTGCGTCACGCCCGCCAATTCGCTGCGCAGCGCGCCATACATGGGCGTGAAATCGCCGTCGGCGGTGCGGTGGGCGATCGTGCGCGAGGTGCCAAGCCCGATGGCGCCGGCGTCGAGCGCGTCGCGCAACAACGCGCGCATCAGCGCGATGTCGTCTTCCGTGGCCGGTTCGCGCGCAATGCCGCGCGCGCCCATCGCGAACACGCGCAACGCGCCGTGCGGCGCCATGGCCGCGACGTCGCAATCGCGCGGCCGCCGCGCCAGCGCGTCGAGATAATCGGGGAAGCTCTCCCAGTC
>CAZMRN010000261.1:0-2454 GCA_964568575.1 uncultured Caulobacteraceae bacterium | reverse complement strand
CAGCCCTTCATGCAACGCCGCGCCGGGAATATCCTCCACGCCTTCCATGAGCCGGATCAGCGCGTCGCGATCCTGCGGCCGACATGGCGCGAAGCCGACGCCGCAATTGCCGGTGACCGCCGTCGTCACGCCGTGACGCGTGGAGGGTTCGAGGCGGGAATCCCAGGTCGCCTGCCCGTCATAATGGGTGTGCACATCGACGAAGCCCGGCGTGACGATGCAGCCCTTGGCGTCGATTTCCTCGCGCCCGCGCCCCAGGCCCGGCCCGATCGCGGCGATGCGGTCGCCCACCAGGCCGACATCGCCGTCCCGCAAGGCGCCGCCGGTCCCGTCCGCCAGGGTTCCGTTGCGGATCACCACATCGAACTCGGCCATCGCTGTTCACTCCCTCGTTCCGCGCGCGGCATTCAGTGCGCCGCCTCCGTCGTCGCCGTCCCGGCCGCCGCCGTGGGCGGGCGCCTCAGCAGCCACACCGCGCCGGCCGCCAGCGCCAGAAGCATGGCGATGGCGAGGAACTGGTCGTTGAAGGTCATCACCAGCGCCTCGCGGTCAAGAATGCGCGCATAATTCGCCGTCGCCAAGCGCTCAGGCTCGGCGAAGCCCTCGGCTGCGTAACGCTGCGCTGCGCCCTCGATCATCGCGCGCACGGCGGGGTCGTTGGGATCGGCGGCGGTGTAGAGCTCCTGGCGGTGCATCAGGTACGCCTTGGCCTGCAGCGTCGCCAGCATCGCCAGCCCGAACGCGCCGCCCAGATTGCGCATGAGGTTGAACAGCGGCGTGCCGGCCTGCACGAGGTATGGCGGCAGCGCCTGGATCGTGGGCTGCATCACCGCCATGAACGAAATCATCATGCCGACGCCGCGCAACGCCTGCGGAACGAGGAATTCGGCGTCGCTGCTTTGCGCGGTCAGATGCGTCTGCATCCAGCACGACGCCGCAATCAGCACCAAGCCGATGCAGCCGAGCGGGCGCAGATCCTTCAGATTGCGGCCATAGCGGCCCATGATCGGGGCGGTCAGGAACATCGCCACGCCTTGCGCGAACATCGCATGGCCGATCTGTTCGGCGTTGTAGCCGCGCACTTCGCCGAGAAACACGGGCTGCAAAAACACGGGCCCGAACAGACCGATGCCCAACAGGAACGCCACGCCGCAGCCGACCACGAAGGTCGGATAAGTGAACGGCCGCAAATCCACGATCGGCTCGGCGCGCGTCAACGCGCGTTGAAAGAACAGCACGCCGCCCAGCGCGGACGCGGCGCAGAACATCACGATCTCGCTGCTCTCGAACCACGCGGCGCTGGCGCCTTCCTCCAGCACATATTGCGCGCAGCCGAGAAACACTGCGAGGCCGGCGAGGCCGATGAAATCGATGCGCCGCAACAGCGCGCCGTCGAACTTGCCGATGCGGATATTGCGCCACACCACCGCGGCGATGATGATCGCGGGGATCACATTGATCCAGAACAGCGCCCGCCAGCCGAGATGCTCGGCGATGTAGCCGCCAAGCGTCGGCCCGATCGAGGGCGCGAGCGTCGACACCAGGCCGATCATCGGGCCGGTCGTCATCCAGAACCGTTGCGGAAACGCGATATAGACGGTCGACATCGTCGTCGGGATCATCGCGGCGCCGACGAAACCCTGGATGGCGCGAAACGCGATCAGCGAATTCATGTCCCACGCCAGCGCGCACGCCATGCTCGCCGCGCCGAACGACAGCGCCGACAGCGTGAACAGCAGACGCACGCCGAGCGCGCGCGCAAGAAACCCCGACAAGGGCAGCCCGATCACTTCGGCGATCAGGTAGGCCGTCTGCACCCAGGTGATCTCGTCACGGCTCGCCGATACGCCGGCCTGGATTTCCGTGATCGCGCTCGCCACGATCTGGATGTCGAGAATGGCGATGAAATTGCCGAAGATCATCGCGGCGAAGCCGATCCACAGCGCACGCGTCGGCGGCGGCGGCTCGCGCCATGTTTCGGGTGCGTCGCGGCTTTGCGCGTCGCTCACGGCGTGCGGGTGTCGACGACGGCCTTCACCGACAGGCCGGGCCGAATGACGGCGCGCTGCGCCTCATCGAGCGTGATGCGCACGCGCACCGGCACGCGCTGCACGATCTTGGTGAAATTGCCGGTCGCCGTTTCGACCGGGATGAAGGCGAACTCCGCGCCCGTGGCGGGCGAGAGCGACTCGATCACGCCGTCGAACGCCATCGCATGGTCGATGTCGGGCGTGAGCCGCACGCGCTGGCCCGGCCGCATGCGCGCGATCTGGGTTTCCTTGAAATTGGCCTCGACGAACACGTCGTGCGGCACGATCGCCATGATCTGCGCGCCGGGGCGCACCAATTGGCCGACCTGGGCGACGCGATTGGCCACAACGCCGCTGATCGGCGCATCGACGCGCGTGCGCGCAAGGTCGAGCTCTGCGGCGTCGAGCTCGGCCTGAGCGGCCT
>CAZMRN010000260.1:0-3806 GCA_964568575.1 uncultured Caulobacteraceae bacterium | reverse complement strand
GTGATCCAGTGTCTCATTGTCATTCGCCGTGCGGCGCTCGATCGACCTGGGTCTCCTCAGAGGCGCGCGCCTAAACCGCGCCAGGTCTTGAGCCGCGGACGCGGCCCGACAATGGAAAGGCCGCCGGATCGCTCCGGCGGCCTTTCGATGTTTTTGGGGCCCGCCATTCTGCATCGCCCCTCGTGGGAGAAGGAGGCTCGCCTCCCTCACCGCCGCATGCGGATCAGGCCTTCCTGCGCGACGGACGCCACCAGCGCCCCGTGCTGGTTATAGATGCCGCCGCGATTGAAGCCGCGCGCGCCGGACGCGCTTGGGCTGTCCATGTCGTAGAGGTGCCAATCCGTGATGCGGATCGGGCGGTGAAACCAGATCACGTGATCGAGGCTGGCGGATTGGAAGCCGGGCTGCAGCCAGTTCACCGCATGCGGCAGCATGCAGGTTCCCAGAAGCGCCCAATCCGACGCCCACGCCAACAGCGCTTGATTGAGCGCCGCGTCGTCGCTCACTTCGCCCTGCGCGCGGAACCAGACCTGCTGATGGGGCGGCCGTTTTTCCGGCTTCAGCATTGAGCCGGCTTGCAGCCAGCGCATTTCCAGCGGCCGGCCCTCTTCCGTTTCGCGTTTGAAGCGCTCGGGATCGAGACGCTCGAGTTCCGCGAAGCGCTGCGCGTCCGGCAGCGCGCTTTCGGGCGCGGCGACCGCGGGCATGTCGAACTGGTGCGCGTATCCCTCCTCCGGGACCTGGAACGAAGACGCCAAATTGAGAATCTGCTCGCCGTGCTGGATGGCGATCACGCGACGCGTGGTGAAGCTTTTGCCGTCGCGCGAACGCTCAACCTCGTAGAGCACCGGCGCCTTGGGATCGCCCGGACGGATGAAATAGGCCTGCAGCGAATGGCAGATGCGGCCCTCCACGGTTTGATACGCCGCCATCAGCGCCTGCGCGATGACATGGCCGCCGAAAATGCGGTGGCGATCCTCGCTGCGGGCGCGGCCGCGAAACAAATTCACCTCGATCGGCTCCAGCTGCAGCAGCGCGATCAGATCTTGCAGGGCGGTCATGGGGTTCTTTCGCAATTGCGAAGGCGGCTTAGCGCACTCCGCCGCCGAACGCCAAGCGCCTTGACGAAACGGCAGGCCGGGCGTGTGGTGCGTGCGTCGGCGCCGCCGACCATAACAAGGACAGCCGCCGCAAAGCGGCGCACGCGGCGGCGTCGCCCCAGGGGAACGCCACATGAGCGTCTATAAAGTCATCGACCTGATCGGCTCGAGCACCAAGAGCTGGGACGACGCGGCGCGCAACGCCATCGAGGCGGCGTCCGCCTCGTTGCGCGAATTGCGCGTGGCGGAGGTGGTGGAGATGGATCTTGCGCTCAGCGACAAGGGCAAGATCGAAGCCTATCGCACCAAACTGCGCGTGAGCTTCAAGTACGAAAAAGACTGATCAATCGTCGCCGCGCGGCGCCTTGCGCATCGCCTTGATCGCGCCGCGGCGCGTTTTGTCGTCCGTGCGGGCGCGCTTGGAGGACAAGGGCGGGCGCGTCTTTCCGCGCGCGCGCGGGGGTGAAAGGCTCTCGCGGATCAGCGCGGCGAGACGCTCCCGCGCGTCCTCGCGGTTGCGCTCCTGGGTGCGGAAGCGCTGCGCGGTGATGACGATGACGCCGTCCTGCGTCAGCCGCGAACCGGCCAGGCGATACAGGCGCGCGCGCTGATCCTCGCGCAAAGCCTCGCACCCGCGCGCGTCGAAACGCAATTGCACGGCGGTGGACAGCTTGTTGACGTTCTGCCCGCCGGGCCCGGAGGCGCGAATGAAGCGCTCTTCGAGATCGGCGTCGTCGATGGCGAGCGTCGGCGTGATGGGGAGCGGCATCGTCAATAGGGCCGTTCCAAACGCTTCACCATCGTTCATCGTCACCAGGGGCAACTTTATCACCAGAGCCGTCGCTGCGACGATGGCGTCGCCCAAATCGATGCCGTGGCTTGGCGCGTATCGCCGAAACACCTCTCCGGCGCGATCGGCGATCGAGCCGTCCATGCTGATCACCGAGACCATGCCGACCGCGACTTGCACATCCTTTCGATCCGACTCTCGCTGCACGCCGCGGGAAAGTTCAAAAACCGTCACCGCAGGAATGCTCAACGCTTGAGCCGCATTGCGCTGCAGCCAGTTCAGCACGACGGCGTCCCGGCGGATGAATCCCACAAGGATCGAGGTGTCGAGCAATTTGCTCAACGACGTTTTCGCCGCGCCGGCGTGGTCGAGACTTTCGCCGTCAAAGCCGCCTCATAGTCCCGCCACATGGCCTTGCGGCTCTCCTCAAACCCTTCAAGTTTGAGCGGCCCGATTTTTTCCAGCGCGGCGAGGAGCGCTGCGCCGGTTTTCGGCATCGGCTTGTCGAGCCATGCATCGACCGCCTCGCGAATGAGATCGGACCGCGTACGGCCCAGGGCTTTAGCGCGCGCGTCGAGCGCTGCGGCTTGGGCTTCGGTCAGATAGATTTGCGTGCGATTCATACATCGCGACATACATCATCGTGATGTATGTCGCAACTCACCCCAGCAACTCCCGCCCGATCAGATAGCGCCTGATCTCGTTGGTGCCGGCGCCAATGTCGTAGAGCTTGGCGTCGCGCAGCAGGCGGCCGGTGGGGTAATCGTTGATATAGCCGTTGCCGCCCAGCGCCTGGATCGCTTCGAGCGACACCTTCACCGCGCTCTCCGAAGCGTAGAGAATTGCGCCGGCCGCATCCTGGCGCGTGGTGTGCCCGCGGTCGCAGGCTTTCGCCACGGCGTAGACATAGGCCCGCGACGTCGAGAGCGCGACATACATGTCGGCGATCTTGCCCTGCATGAGCTGAAATTCGCCGATCGGTTTGCCGAATTGCTTGCGGTCCTTCACATAGGGCAAAACAATATCGAGCGCGGCCTGCATGATGCCGAGCGGGCCTGCGGCCAGCACCGCGCGTTCGTAATCGAGCCCGCTCATCAGAACCTGAACCCCGCCGCCGACAGGGCCCATCACGTTCTCGGCCGGCACTTCGCAATCCTCGAAAACGAGTTCGGCCGTGTCGCTGCCGCGCATGCCGATCTTGTCGAGCTTCGGCGAAACGGAAAATCCCTTGAAGCCGCGCTCGATCAGGAAGGCGGTGATGCCGCGCGGGCCCGCGTCGGGATCGGTCTTCGCATACACCACCAGCGTGTCGGCCTCCGGCGCATTGGTGATCCACATCTTGGTTCCGTTCAAGACGTAGACGTCGCCGCGCTTGTCGGCGCGCAGCTTCATGCTCACCACATCAGAGCCTGAACCCGCTTCGCTCATCGCCAGCGAGCCGACATGCTCGCCGGAGATCAGCTTGGGCAAATAGCGCCGCTTTTGCTCGGGCGTCGCCCAACGCCGGATCTGATTGACGCACAGGTTCGAGTGCGCGCCATAGGACAGCCCGACCGCGGCGGACGCGCGCGACACCTCCTCCATCGCGACCACGTGCGCGAGATAGCCCTGGCCCGCGCCGCCCCATTCCTCCTCCACCGTGATTCCGTGCAGGCCAAGCGCGCCAAGCTTGGGCCACAGATCGCGGGGGAAAAGGTTGGTCTTATCGATCGCATCGGCGCGCGGGGCGATTTCGCTTTGCGCGAAACGATGCGTCAGGTCGCGGATTTGATCGACGGTGTCGCCGAGGTCGAAATCAAGGTCGGGGGCGTTGCGCAGCATGCGCTCTCTCTACGCCCGCCGACGCCCGTTCGGCAATTGCGCGGATCAGATTCCCGCGCGCGCCGCGCGCATCGGCGCGACGGCGTTCAGCCATG
>CAZMRN010000259.1:0-3810 GCA_964568575.1 uncultured Caulobacteraceae bacterium | reverse complement strand
TCCCAGGCGAACCCGTCGACCGGGCGCCCGCCCAGCATCGCCCACATCGCCATCTCCACCGCGCCGGTGTCCGACGCCGGCACGATCGCGATCTTGAAATCGGCGGGAACCTCGAGCAGCGCGCGCGTGCGGTCGATCGCCTCCTTCAGTTTGGCCTTGCCGGCCTTGGAGCGATGGGAGCGGCCGAGCGCCGCGCCGGAGAGCCCGGCGAGCGTCCAACCCGGTCTTTTTTTGGTGGGGCCCGACGAAAATCGGGGATCGGCCGGGCGAGCGGCCGGCTTCGTCGCAAGCGTCATGATGTACTCCCATCCTTACAGATGAGCGTCCGCCGTTGGGAGCGGATGGCCCGCGGGTCAGAAACACGCATTTGCGCCGCCGCGCAACGCTTTTCGGGACGCCGCGCGCAGTCTAGGACTGGCCGCCATGAGCGCAGCGCGCGTATCGCCCGCATCCTGGGCCCTGTTCCTGTTCTGCGTGGCGACCTGGGGCGCGGCCTATGGGACGGTGCGCTACGCGCTCGAGCACGACGCCGCGCCGTGGCTGATCGTGGCGGGCCGGCTGTGGCTGGCGACGCTTGCGCTGAGCCTCGCTCTGGCGTGGCGGCGGCGCGCGGGGCTTGAGCCGCCGCGCACGCCGAAGGCGCAGCGCAAACTGTTCGCGATGGGCTTGCTCGGCGCGGTGGTCCCATTCGGTCTTTACGCATGGGCGCAACAATATGTGCCTTCTGGACTGGCCGGCCTCTACGCGGCGCTGACGCCGCTGATGGTGGGCGTGCTTGCGCCGCTGGCTTCCGCGCAGGAGCGCTTGACGGCAAACCGCGTCGCAGGGCTGCTGCTCGGTTTCGCCGGGGTGGCGGCGCTGATGGGGCCGTCGGCCTTCGGCGCCGCAAGCACCGCGCCGCTCGCGCCGCAATTGGCGGTCGCGCTCGCGGCGGCGAGCTATGCGTTCAACAATCTCGTCGCGCGCTATGGCGTGCAGATCCCCGCCTTCGAAGCCGCCGCGGGCTGGACCTGGTTCGGCGCGTGGGCCGCCACGCCGTTCGCCATCTGGCAGACGCTGCAGATGGGCTGGCCCGCGCCGGAAGGCTGGGTCGCGATCGTCGCGCTCGCCGTGGGCCCCACAGCGCTGGCCTCGATCGCTTATTTTCACCTGATCAGAACCAATGGCCCGCTCTTCGTGTCGCAGACCAATTATCTTCTGCCCGTGGCGGCGCTGCTGATCGGGGCTGCCTGGTTCGGCGAGCCGATCGCAGGCAACCTTCTCGGCGCGCTTGCGCTGATCGCCGCAGGTCTTTTCGTCACCCAGGAAGGCTGGCGCGCGCTGCGCCGCGCCTGAGCGCGACTACTCTTTCTGCTGCTGGCGGCCCAGAACGACGACTTTCACCGCATCGCCCTCGTCGACCTTCAGCGTCTCGAGCGCCGGCTCGGGCGGCGGATCGAGTTCGAAAATCTGGATGCTTTCCGCGCCGGTCAAATTCGCCTGCTTGAGCACGCGCGCCAGCGTCTCCTCGTCGAGCTTCTGGCGCCCGCCGCGCTCTTGCACGATGACGACGCGCGCCTCTTCCGCCGGCGCCTCGGCGAGTTCGGCGACGTCGACGTCTTCGAAGATCGGCGCCAGCTCAAGGCCCGGCGCCTGCGGCTGCTTCTTGCGACGGCGCTTGCGCTGCGGCGCCTCGGGCGCGACCTTCGCGCGATTGTGCAAGCGCGCGATCGAAGCGTCGAGCTCGCCGCGCAGATACACCGCGACGCGGCCGAACAGACGCACGCTCGACAAGGTCTGGATGGCGCGCGTGAAGCCGCCGCGCTTGGACGCCTGGTAGCCCACGACGCTGTCGAGATCGAACCGATCCGACCAATAGGGCGCGAGATCGGCGAAAGCCGAGCCCGTTACGGGATCTTCCGGAAGCCCGACGCCCGGCGCGAAAAACCGGCACACGAAATCATAGGGCTTGCCTTCGTCCGCCGGCGCGGTGACGGCGAGGCAGCCTTGGCGCGGCCCGCGCACGATGCGGTCGATGGCGTTGAAATCGGGCTTCAAGCTGCGCACCGAATCTTCCGCATCGAGCACGACATTGGCGTATTCGCCGACGAACGCATCCACCACGCGCGCGCCGCCCAGCGCGTCGACCAGCTCGGCCGGCACCGTCCAGGGCTGGCGCACTTTGCGCGGCAGATCGAGTGTGAAGCCGTCGGCGGTTTCGCGCACGACGAGCGCGCCGGCCTGACTGTCGAACACCACGACCTCGAGCTCCGGCTCGATCTCGGTGAGCAGGATCGCGCCGGCCGCGAGCGTGGCGTGGCCGCACACCGGCACTTCCGTCAGCGGCGTGAACCAGCGCAGCTGATAATTGCCGCGCAGGCCGGTGGGCACGAAGAACGCGGTTTCGGAAAGTTTGTTCTCCGCCGCGATGGCCTGCAGCGTGGCGTCCGGCAGCCAGCGCTCCAACGGCACGACGCCGGCGGGATTGCCGGAAAACACCCGATCGGTGAACGCATCGACGATCCACATGCGCATGAAGCCGCGCTCCGCCTTCGCCCGAAGGGCTTGTCTGGCTTGGATTATGGGCGCCGATCGCGCGCTTGGCCAGCGCGCGCCGTGGTTAAGAACGCCCGCGCAACAGCCAATTGTGCGCAAGCGGCCCGTGGCCTGCGCCAAAGCCGGGCGCATTGCGGATTGCGCCGATCAGATAATCGCGCGCGGCGGGAACCGCATCGGCGAGGCTCGCGCCCTGCGCGACATACGCCGCGATCGCCGAAGCCAACGTGCAGCCGGTGCCGTGGGTCGCGGCGGTGTCGATGCGCGGATGCGCATACGTGTGCGCCTCGTCGCCCACGACGAGAACGTCGCGCACGATCGCCCCCGCGACATGGCCGCCTTTCACCAGCGCCGCCTTGGCCCCCAGCGCCACGAGCGCGCGGCCGGCTGCGGCCTGGCTCGCCTCGTCCTCCACGCGCACGCCCGTCAGCCGGCTCGCCTCCGGCGCGTTCGGCGTGACCAGCGCCGCGCGCGGCAGCAGCAGCGCCTTCAGCGCATCGACCGCGTCGTGCTGCAACAACGCGTGGCCGCCTTTGGCGACCATCACAGGATCAAGGATCACCGGCGCAGCGGGCGCCGCATCGTTCAGCGTTTTCGCAACCGTCTCCGCCGTGGCCGCGTCGCCCAGCATGCCGATCTTGATCGCGTCGGCGCCGAGATCGTCAAGCACGACGCGAATTTGCGCGGCGATCACGTCCTGCGGCACGGGATGAACGGCGAATACGCCTTGCGTGTTCTGCACCGTCACCGCCGTGATCGCCGTCATCGCATAGCCGCCAAGCATGGTGACG
The DNA here is from genome assembly GCA_964568575.1 of uncultured Caulobacteraceae bacterium. Taxonomy (GTDB): domain Bacteria; phylum Pseudomonadota; class Alphaproteobacteria; order Caulobacterales; family Aquidulcibacteraceae; genus RI-43. Next base: position 484 of record CAZMRN010000259.1, on the reverse strand, counting down.
GTCTTGATGTCGGCCTGCACGCCCGCGCCGCCGCCGGAATCCGAGCCGGCGATGATCAGCACGCGGCCGCGGCTCACGCGACGGGCCCTGACGTCAGCTTCAGCCCCGCGATGCCGGCCACGATCAGCGCGATGCACGCAATGCGCGCCGCCGTCGCCGGCTCCTTGTAGATCACCATGCCAAACACCGCCGCGCCGACCGCGCCGACGCCCGTCCAGATCGCATAAGCCGTGCCGACGGGGATGGACTTCATCGCCTCGGCCAGCAGCGCAAACGATCCGGCCATCGCCGTGAGCGTGATCGCGGTGATGGCGTGATCGTTTTGGAAGGCGCGCTTGAACAGCATCGCCCAGACGATTTCGAGCGCGCCCGCGCCAAGCAGCATCCACCACGCCGCGCTCATGCTCGCTCCTCCAGCGCGCGCTGCACCTGCAGCGCCTGCACCGTTTCGCGCACGTCGTGCACGCGCACGATGGCGGCGCCG
>CAZMRN010000258.1:0-3821 GCA_964568575.1 uncultured Caulobacteraceae bacterium | reverse complement strand
CTCGATCGAGAAGCCAGACCACGCGCCGGGTCGACCGGCTGGCGGCGCTGACCGCCGAGATCGAAGCCGCCGGCGGGCGCGCACGAGCCGTGGCGCTCGACGTGACCGACGAGGCCTCGATCATCGCCGCGTTCGACGCCGCCGAGGCCGCGTTCGGCACGGTCACGGGCTTGGTCAACAACGCCGGCATGAACGCCCGCGCCGGCGCGCTCGAGATCAGCGCCGCCGATTGGGATTACATGTTCGCCGTCAATACCCGCGGGCCGTTCCTGTGCGCCCGCGAGGCCGCACGGCGCATGATTGCGGCCGGCAGCCGCGAGCGTGGCTTCGGGCGGATCGTCAATGTCGCGTCGATCGGGGCGCTGAAGCCGCTGCCTGGCCTGACGGCCTATTGCAGCTCCAAAGCCGCGACCGCGATGATGACCCGCTCCCTGGCGCGCGACTGGGCCCGCCAGGGGATCAACGTCAACGCCATCTGCCCCGGCTATATCGAGACCGAGCTCAACGCCGATTTCCTCAACGAGGAGCTCGGCAAGAAAATGGTGCAGGGCTTTCCGCGACGGCGCCTGATGCGCGACGAAGACCTTGATGACATGATCCTTTATCTGGCCGGTCCGCGCAGCGCTGCGATCACGGGATCGGTGTTTACGCTGGACGACGGGCAGACGCTGTAGGCTTTCCTCCCCCGCTCGCGGGGGAGGTGGATCGGCGCAAAGCGCCGAGACGGAGGGGGCGGCGCAGCGCTCCGCGTTAGCCCCCCTCCCGGCCTTCGGCCGTACTCCCCCCGCGCGCGGGGGGAGAAAGAGATGAAATGGAGAGACCGATCATGGCGTCAGGGCCGCTTAACGGGGTGAAAGTGGTGGAGTTCGCCGGCATCGGGCCGGGGCCGTTCTGCGCGATGCTGTTGTCGGACATGGGCGCCGACGTCGTGCGCATCGACCGCCAGAAGGGCGAACGCGGCGGCACGCCCAAGGGCTCGGCCATTTATGACGTGACCTCGCGCGGACGCCGCTCGGTGGCGCTCGATCTCAAGCAGCCTGCCCATGTCGAGGCGGCGCTGGGGCTGATGAGCAAGGCCGACGTCGTCACGGAAGGCTTTCGCCCCGGCGTGATGGAGCGTCTGGGCCTGGGGCCGGAGGTCGCGCTCGCGCGCAATCCGAAGCTCGTCTATGGCCGCATGACGGGCTGGGGCCAGTACGGCCCGATGGCGCACGCCGCGGGCCACGATCTCAACTACATCGCGCTGACCGGCGCCCTGCACGCGATGGGGCGCAAGAACGACAGCCCTGCGCCGCCTTTGAACCTTGTCGGCGATTTCGGCGGCGGGGCGCTTTATCTGGCGATGGGCATTTGCGCGGCGCTGTTCGAGGCGCAGCGATCGGGCAAAGGCCAGGTGATCGACGCGGCGATGACCGACGGCGCGGCGTCGCTGGCGGCGATGTTCTTCGGCATGCGCGCAGCCGGCATCTGGACCGACGAGCGCGACGCCAACCTCCTCGACGGCGGCGCGCACTTCTACGACACGTACGAATGCAGCGACGGCAAATGGGTGGCGATCGGGTCGATCGAGCCGCAATTCTACGCGCTGCTTCTGGAGAAAACCGGGCTCTCCGACGACCCCGATTTCCGCGCCCAGATGGATCGTTCCGCCTGGCCGAAACTGTCGGCCAAGCTCGCCGCCGTGTTCAAGACCAAGACGCGCGACGAATGGACCGCGCTGATGCAGGGCACGGATGTGTGCTTCGCGCCGGTGCTGTCGCTGGGCGAGGCGCCCACGCACCCGCACAACGCCGAACGCGAGACGTTCGTCACGGTCGAGGGCGTCGTGCAGCCGAACGTCGCGCCGCGCTTCTCGCGCACGCCTTCGGCGGTGCAGGGCCCGGCGCCGCTGAACGGGCAGCACAATGAGGAAGTGTTCGCGCAATGGGGCGTTGCGGCGCCGTAAGGAGGGGTGCGATCATGGCTGACGATCTAAGCGCGGCGCAAAGCGTTGCGGCGGTCCCAAAACTAATCGGCGCGCACCACGTGGCTTATCGCTGCAAAGATGCGGAGGAGACGCGGCGTTTTTATCAGGACGTATTGGGGCTGCCGCTGAAAGCGTCGCTGGTGTTCGAGGAGGAGCCCGGCACCGGGCGGCCGATCCCGTACATGCACCTGTTCTTCGAACTGGCGGACGGCAAATACATCGCCTTCTTCGACGTGCCCGACAGCGCCAAGCCTGAGCAGTTCAAGATGAAATGGGGCATGGATCTGCACTACGCCTTCGAGGTCGGCTCGATGGCGGAGATGCAGGCCTTCAAGGATCGGCTGGCGGCGCACGAGGTGCCGTGCTTTGGGCCCATCGACCACCATTTCGTGCACTCGATTTATTTCTACGATCCCAACGGCATCAATCTCGAAATCACCTGCCGCGACGCGCGCCACGACGCGATCATGGCGGAGGAGGGCGCCAAGGCCGACGAGATCATGCGCGCCTGGACCGCGCGCACCGCAGAAACCAAGAAGGCGCGCGGGCTGGTTTAGCGCTGGCGCCGCGGAGCGCTGACGACTTCGTCCGCGTGGTTTCGCGCCGGTGAATGTGGGGACGAGGACGTCTCCGCTCCGCAATGCGTCAGTCATCCCGGCCGAGCGGAGCGAGCGCCGGGACCCAGTGGTCGCGCGCCATCGCCTGGGTTCCGGGTCATCGCCGCTTTGCGGCGACGCCCGGAATGACGAGGCCGCAATGGCCTAAAGCGTCGTCACCGCCGCGGTGCGTTGGGCGCGAGGCGCTTGGTGAGGTAGGCGCGCGCGAGGCGTTCGACGTCGGCGAGGTGGTCTTTCGATTTGTCTCCGACATTGCGGAAGAAATGGTCGGCGCCCTCGATCGGCGCGGATTCGACCTTGATGTTCTTTTGCGTGCGGATGCGCGAGATCACGCGCTCCATGTCGGAAGCCGGCGTCACGGAATCGCGCGTGCCGTAGATCATCACGCCCGAGGCGGGGCACGGCGCCAGGAAGCCCAGATCGTAATGGTTGGCCGGCGGCGAGCACGCCACGAATCCGTCGATTTCGGGCCGGCGCATCAGCAATTGCAGCCCGATCCAGGCGCCGAAGGAGAACCCGCCGACCCAGCATTGCTCGGCGTTCGGGTTCATCGCCTGCAAATAATCCAGCGCTGAGGCGGCGTCCGACAATTCGCCCATGCCGTTGTCGAACACGCCCTGGCTGCGCCCGATGCCGCGGAAATTGAAGCGCAGGACGCCGAAGCCGAACTCGGTGAACAGCTTGTAGAGCTGCACCGTGACCCGGTCCTGCATCGACCCGCCGGCGCGGGGGTGGCCGTGGAGGATCAGCGCGATGGGGGCGCCTTCCTTGGGCGGCTCCTGGTAGCGGCCCTCGACGCGGCCCGCAGCCCCCGGGAAAATCACTTCCGGCATGCAGAAATCCTCGGCGGGCGGCAGCGCCCGAATTCTTGACCAAATTGGTCGGACATCCTAGCTCTCTGTTCAGGGCCGCTGCGGCCGCATTTGCGTCGTCCGGGCGGGAAGGCCGCGCGTGTAGCATGAAATAGGGCGCACGCGAGCGTTTCCTCACCCCCCTCTCGGCGCCAAGGGAACCGATGAAAGGCAGGACGCCTCCATGCGATTGACGTCGAAGGGCCGCTACGCCGTGATGGCGATGGCTGACCTGGCGCTCGAGGGCGGCGCCGAACGCGCAGCGCCGCTGCAGGACATCGCCGTCCGCCAGCAGATTTCGCTGTCCTATCTGGAGCAATTGTTCGCTCGCCTGCGCCGCGCCGGCCTGGTCGCGGGCGTGCGCGGACCGGGCGGCGGCTATCGCCT
>CAZMRN010000257.1:0-3859 GCA_964568575.1 uncultured Caulobacteraceae bacterium | reverse complement strand
GAACGCGGTCGGCAGCTCGACGACATTGGCCGTCGGGGCCTCGGGCGGCGGGGCAGGCTGCGCCACAGGGCTCGTCGGCGGGATCCAGGCGGGCGACGCAGGCTTCGCGGCGCCGGGCGCAGCATCGGTGCGCACGGGTTCGCCCAGTAGTGCCGACAAGCCGCGACCCAAACCTCTCGGTCGATCCATCATCCAGCGCTCCCGCCTTCCTCTGCGTTTGCAGTCGTCCGGCGATTTTCCCTAACCAATCACTAAAATAATGCACAGTAGCGCCCAGTCGGACTGAATATTTGGAAAGCGCTACTGCAACGCTCCCTGGAGCAGGGGCGCCTCGTCCCTGCCCTTGGCCAAGAAGCGAAGCAACGCGGGCGAGGCGCCCGCACTCCATCCTTGCGCGCGGCGGCGCTACGCGGCCTTCAGCGCTTCTTCGCGTTGGATGAGTTCTTTCGCCAGCGCGATATAGGCTTTCGAGCCGGGCGCGTTCTGGTCGTACACGATGGCGGGCAGGCCGTGCGACGGCGCTTCCGACAAGCGCACATTGCGCGGGATCACGGTCTCATAGACCTTGTCTGGAAAGTGCTCGCGCACCTCGGTGGCGACCTGATCCGACAGCGCCGTGCGGCGGTCGTACATGGTCAGCACGACGCCCTGGATCTCGAGCGTGCGGTTCAAATTCTCCTGCACGGCGCGAATGGTCGCGAGCAGTTGCGCCAAGCCTTCCAGCGCGAAGAACTCGCATTGCAGCGGCACCAGAACCGCATCGGCTGCAGTCAGCGCATTGACGGTGAGAATGTTCAAGCTCGGCGGGCAATCGATGAGCATGTAGTCGAAGCCGCCGCCGGTCTCTTCCGCGCGATACGCCGCGATCGCATCGCGCAGGCGATGCTGCGGACGCAAGCCCGCCATCAATTCTGTCTCCACGCCGGAAAGGTTCGCGTCTCCTGGAACAATCCAGAGATTGGGAATCTTCGTCGCCATCACGGCGCCCGACAACGGCCGATCGCCGACGAGCACGTTGTAGCTCGTGACCTCGCGCTGGTCGGGCTGGATGTCGATGCCGGTGGAGGCGTTGCCTTGCGGATCGGTGTCGAAGATCACGACGCGCTTGCCGATGGCGGCGAGCGCGGTGCCCAGATTGATCGCCGTGGTCGTCTTGCCGACCCCGCCCTTCTGGTTGGCGATCGCGAGCGTGCGCATGATCCCTCCTCCGCTGGCGGCGTGGGGCGTCAGACCGTGCGCACCCTGATCACGCGCGCCCTGGGATCGCTGCGGCTGTCCAGGGCTTCGGCGGTCAGATCGCTGCGGCGATAGTCCCCACCATCGCGGACGAACCCGGCTTCGAGCAGCTCGGACTCCCAGTCCGCGCCTTTCGGGAACAGCCCGATCGCGCCGCCGTCCAAGAGCGGCTTTGCATGGTTGATGAGTCGCGACAAGGGCGCGAGCGCACGCGCGCAAACCACGTCGCACGCGCCGATCCGCCCGGGCACGACGCTCTCGATGCGGCCGAACTGGACCCGCGCCGGAACCGCCATGGCGCGCGCCGCCTCGCGCAGGAAGGCGCATTTCTTGGCGTTGGCCTCGACGAGATCGACCTGCGCGCCGGGCCCGCCAGCCAGCAGGGCTGCGACCACCAAGCCGGGAAATCCGGCGCCGGCGCCGAGATCGACCCAATGCCGTGCGCTTGGCGCGAGGGCGACGAGCTGCGCGCAATCGAGCGCGTGGCGGCGCCAATACTCGTCCAGCTCCTTCGGGCCGACGAGATTGATCGCCTCGGCCCAGGCTTCGAGCAGCCGCCGATGGGTAACCAAACGTTCCACGGTTTCGCGTGAAACGGCGCAGTCGCGCGCGAGATCGTCGGGACCATAGCCCGCTTCCGCGCGCGGCGACGCCGCCGGCTTGAGCTTGCTTCCCGGTTGGACCGACAGCCCTAGAGGTCGCGGCGACAGGCGCGGCGGCTTCATCGGCGATGGCTTGCGGCGTCGCGACGCCGCCTCCTCAGTCCGCTTTGCGGAGAGCTCCCCCTCGCGGGGGAGCACGCAAACCGCGCCGCCGTCCTCCCCCGTGAGGGGGAGGTGGCTTGCGCCCGAGGCGCAAGACGGAGGGGGCGGCGGCGACGCACTCTCACGCCCGCTTCTTCACATGCGCCAGGAGTGCGGTGAGCGCGCCTGGGGTCACCCCCTCGATGCGCCCGGCCTGACCGAGTGTGACCGGGCGCGCGGCGGCGAGCTTCTGGCGAACTTCCGCCGACAGACCGCCTACCCGGCCATAGTCCAGGTCGGCCGGCAGGCGCAGCGCCTCGTCGCGCTGGAAGGCCAGCACGTCGGCCGCCTGACGCTCGAGATAGCCCGCGTAGCGCGCGTCGATCTCGAGCTGTTCGCGCACGAATCCCGGTAGCGCCGCCAGCTGCGGCCAGACCCCGGCGAGCCGATCGAAGCCGATCGTGGGATAGGCTAGCAGCTGCAGCGCGGTGCGCCGGGCGCCGTCCTGGTTGACCTGCAGGCCCGCCGCCTGCGCCGCGCGCGGGGTCAGCGACAGGCTCTCCGCCAGCGCCCGGCCCTCCTCGATGGCGGCCATCTTGGCGGCGAAGGCGCGACCGCGTTCGGGCCCGACGCAGCCAAGCGCGATGCCCTTCGGCGTCAGGCGCTGGTCGGCGTTGTCGGCGCGCAGGCTGAGGCGATACTCGGCGCGGCTGGTGAACATGCGGTAGGGCTCGGTCACGCCGCGGGTCACCAGGTCGTCGATCAGGACGCCGAGATACCCCTCCGCCCGGCTGACCGAGAACGGCGCCGATCCGCCGGCGGCCAGCGCCGCGTTCAGTCCTGCGACCAGCCCCTGCGCCGCCGCCTCCTCGTAGCCCGTGGTGCCGTTGATCTGGCCGGCGAGGTAGAGCCCCGGCAAGCGCTTGGTTTCGAGCGTCGGCAGCAACTGGCGCGGGTCCACATAGTCATACTCGATCGCATAGGCGTGGCGGAGGATGACCGCGCGCTCGAGCCCAGGAATCGTGCGCAGGAAGCGCTCCTGGACGTCTTCCGGCAGCGAGGTCGAAATCCCATTGGGATAGACCGTCGGGTCGTCGAGGCCCTCCGGCTCAAGAAAAACCTGGTGCCGGTCCTTCTCCGCGAAGCGCGCGACCTTGTCCTCGATCGACGGGCAGTAGCGCGGGCCGCGACCGGAAATCGCGCCGGAATAGACCGCGGACTGACCGAGGCTGTCGGCGATGATCCGGTGGGTTTCCGGGGTCGTCCAGGTGATGCCGCAGGCGATTTGCGGCGTCGTGATCCGGTCCGTCAGGAACGAGAACGGGCTGGGCGTCTCGTCGCCGGGCTGCATCTCGAGGCCCGCCCAATCGATGGTGCGGCCGTCGAGCCGCGCCGGCGTGCCGGTCTTGAGCCGTCCCATGGCGAAGCCCAGCGCATAAAGCCGTTCGCTCAAGCCAATCGCCGGCGCCTCGCCCACGCGCCCGGCCGGGATGCGCTTGGCCCCGATGTGGATGACGCCCTTGAGAAACGTGCCCGTCGTCAGCACGACGCGCGGCGCGGCGAACGTCCGGCCGTCGCCGCAGACGATTCCGGCGACGGCGCCCTGCGCGTCAATCGCCAGGTCCTCGACCGCCGCCTCGATGATGGTCAGCCCCGCCTGCCCGGCCAGCGCGGCCTGCATCGCCTGGCGATAGAGCTTGCGGTCCGCCTGGGCGCGCGGGCCGCGCACGGCCGGGCCCTTCGAGCGGTTGAGCAGGCGAAACTGAATGCCGGCGGCGTCGGCGACGCGGCCCATCACGCCGTCCAGCGCATCGATCTCGCGCACCAGATGGCCCTTGCCGAGCCCGCCGATGGCGGGGTTGCAGCTCATCTCGCCGATC
>CAZMRN010000256.1:0-3901 GCA_964568575.1 uncultured Caulobacteraceae bacterium | reverse complement strand
GGCGCGCCGGTGGCGATGCGCACGCATGCGCCGGGCTCGACGACCCCGGAAAAGCCGCGCCCCGCCGCGGATTCGCCAATCACGCGCAGGCGCCCCGGCGCATCGGCGCTGCGCACGGCGTAGCCGTCCATCGCGGAGGAGGGGAAGGGCGGTTGCGCACGATCGGCGACGATCGGCGCCGCCAGCACGCGGCCTGCGGCCTGGTCAAGCGGGACATCCTCCGCGCCAAGCGGAACGATGCGCGCCAGCATGCGCGCGCGCGCTTCCGCGACGCCCAGCATCACGCGCCCTCGCGCGCATAATCGCCATGCGCGCCGCCGGTTTTGCGGTCGAGCTGGATCGCTTCGATGACCATGCCGCGATCGATCGCCTTCAGCATGTCGTAGATGACGAGGCACGCCACCGACACCGCCGTGAGCGCCTCCATCTCGACGCCCGTCTGTCCAGATGTTTTCGCTACGGCGGAAACGACAAGCGCCGACGCGGCCTCGTCGGCGCGCACGCGCACCTCGATCTGGCTCAAGGCGATGGGATGGCACAGGGGAATGAGATCCGACGTGCGCTTCGCAGCCATCAGCCCGGCGAGTTCGGCGACGGCGCGCACATCGCCCTTCTTCCCATCGCCAGACAATGCGGCGGCGAGCGTCTCGGCCCGCATGCGCACGCGCCCGGACGCTGCAGCCTCGCGCGCGCTCGTCGGCTTGTCGCCGATATCGACCATGCGGGCGCGGCCGTCCGCGTCGAGATGCGTGAGGCTCATGCTCAGCGCTCCATCAGGCGCGGCATCAATTCGACCATGTTGCAAGGCCGATGCCGGCTGTCCAATTGCCAGCGGATGATTTTCTCCCAGCCGTCGCGGCAGGCGCCGTTCGAGCCGGGCAGCGCGAAGATGAACGTGCCTTGCGCGACGCCGGCGCACGCGCGCGATTGCAAGGTTGAGAGACCGACGCTCTGGAAGCTGGTGAGGTGCCAGATCACGGCGTAGCCGTCGATCTCCTTGTCGAACAGCGGGCGCAGCGCTTCGGGCGTCACGTCGCGGCCGGTGAGGCCGGTGCCGCCTGTCGTCACCACGGCGTCGATCTCGGGATCGGCGATCCAGGCGCGCACGCGCTCTTGAATGGCGGCGACGTCGTCGCGCACCCAGGCGCGCTGCGCCACGATATGGCCGTCGCGCGCGATCATGTCCGCAAGCACCTTGCCCGAGGTGTCGCTTTCCTCGTCGCGCGTGTCCGACACGGTCAACACCGCGATGCGCACTGCCTTGAACGGCGCCGCCGCATCGATCTTGCCGCCGGGGGCGGGGGGCTTGAGGTCGCTCATCGCATCTCCCATCGTGCGCGCCGATCGCGATCCTTGTGCGTCGGCTCGATCCAGCGCGCGCCGTCGGCGCGCACTTCGCGTTTCCAGAACGGCGCGTCGGTCTTGAGGTAATCCATCATCGCCTCCACCGCCGCGAACGCTTCGGCGCGGTGCGGCGCGCCGGCGGCGACGAACACGATCGCATCGCCCGGGCTCATCGCGCCGATGCGATGGACGATCGTCATTGCGTCGATGGCGAAGCGCGCGGCGACGGCGTGCGCGATGTTTGCGATCTCGCGCTCGGTGAAGCCGGGATAATGCTGAAGCTCCAGCCGCGTGACGCCAGGATCGGCGCGGCACAGGCCGGTGAAGCTCGCCACCGCGCCGTGCGGCGTCGCCAGGAAGGCCGCCATCGCCGCCGATGGGTCGAGCGGCGCAGCGGAAACATGAACCGCGATCATGCCGCCAGCGCCGCGGCGGCGACGCCGAGCACCACGCCCAGCGCGCGCAAAAGGCCCGCCTTGTCGAGACGCTGCAGGCTGACGCTTGTGCCGATCGCCGCGCCGATCACGGCGGCGAGCGCAAACCAGGGCAGCGCCGGCGGCAAGGCGTCGAGCGACGGCGCACGCCCAAGCAAACCGGCGGCGGAGTTAACGACGATGAACAGCGCAGCGATTCCCGTGGCGCGTTGCGCATCGGCCCAACCCATGAACACCAGCAGCGGCGACAGATAGACGCCGCCGCCGATTCCGGTGAGGCCGGACAGCGCGCCGAGCGCTGCGCCGGTCGGCAGCGCGACCGCAAGCTTGGGCGCGACGCTGGGCTTGATCGCATCGATGCGCGGCCAGACGAGATACCGCAGCGAAGCGGCGGCCAACGCCGCTGCAAGCAGCGGCCGATAGATGTCTTCGGGAACGTCGATGCGTCCGGCGAGATAGGCCATCGGCACGGCCGTCAATGCGAACGGCCAGAACACGCGCCCGTCGAAGCGCCCGGCGCGCACATAGCGGATCGCGCCGAGCCCGGCGACGAGGATATTCAAGATGAGCGCCGCGGGGCGGATCTCCTCCGGCGCCATGCCCGACAGCGCCATCAGCGCGATATAGGCCGACGCGCCGCCATGCCCGACCGACGCATAAACGGCCGCTGCGACGCCGATCAGCCAGGGCAGAAGCGTGACCGCGTCCATTCAGCCCCCGCTCAAGGGCGACATGAACGCGATCTCGCGCGCGCTGCGCAGCGATGCGTCCGGCGCCGCGAAGGCCTGGTCGATGGCGATGCGCAAGCCCGGCGCGGAAAGCGCGGCGCGCAGCGCGTCGTCGGTTTCGCAAAGCCAGCCGATCAAGGCCTCGAGCGTTTCGATGTGCGGCGGCGCATCGACGTCCATGCGGCTGCGCCCCGCGCGTTCGCCGACCTGGCCAAAGAACAGCAGCGACAGCGCCATGCTCACCCGCCTGTCGTCGTCATGCGGCGCGGCGAGGCGGGGATGTTGAGGCGATCGGCGCGGAAATCATGACCCTGCGGCTTCGCTGCGATCGCCGCAGCGATGGCGTCGTGCAACGCCGCGTCATTGGGATCGGCGCGCAGCACCGCGCGCAGATCGGCGGAATCTTCACGGCCAAGGCAAGTGTAAAGCATGCCCGTGCAGGTCAGGCGCACGCGATTGCAGCTTTCGCAAAAGGTGTGGCTGAGCGGGGTGATGAAGCCGAGCCGGCCGCCGGTTTCGGCGATGCGGACATAGCGCGCGGGGCCGTTGGTGCGCTCCGGCGTGTCGATCAGCGTCCAGAACGACTCGAGCCGCGCGCGCACATCGCGCAGCGACAGAAATTGAGCGGCGCGGTCGAGGCCGATATCGCCCATCGGCATCGCTTCGATCAGCGTCACGTCGATCCCGCGCGCATGCGCCCAGGCGATGAGGTCGGGCAGTTCGTCGGCGTTGTCGTGCGCAAGCGCGACGGCGTTCACCTTCACGCGCAGCCCTGCATCCTGCGCCGCCTGGATGCCCGCGAGCACGGCGTCGAGCTTGTCGCGTCGAGCGATGCGCGCGAACGTCTCCCGGTTCAGGGTGTCGAGCGAGACGTTGACGCGCCGCATACCCATCTTGGCCAGCGCCGCCGCATGCTCGGCCAGCGCAACGCCGTTCGTCGTCATGGTCAGTTCGTCGAGCCCGCCGCCGTCGAGCCGCCGCGCCAGCGTCTCCATGAACGCGATGACGCCGCGGCGCACCAAGGGCTCGCCGCCGGTGATGCGGATCGCGCGCACGCCAAGCGCGATGAAGGCGCCGCACAGCCGCTCCAATTCCTCGAAGGTGAGGATGTCCGCTTTGGGCAGGAAATCCATGCGCTCCGGCATGCAATAGACGCAGCGCAGATCGCAGCGATCCGTGACGGACACGCGCAGATAGCGCAGCGTCCGGCCGAAGGAATCCGTCAGGGCTGGCGAGGCGCCGAGCATCGCGCAATACTTTCGCTTTCCGGCCACGGCGCCAAGTGGGGGAGGGGCGATGCAGCAGGCCAGCCTCATCCTGGCCGGCGGACGGGCGCAGCGCTTCGGCTCTCCGAAAAGCCTAGCTGACCTGGAGGGTCGGCCGCTGATCGCGCAT
>CAZMRN010000255.1:988-3907 GCA_964568575.1 uncultured Caulobacteraceae bacterium | reverse complement strand
ATCCCCGCGCGACGGCCGCGGTGCGCGACATGGCCGCGCGCGAGGCGCGCGCGGCGGGTTGCACGTAATTCTTATTCTATTTGACGTAACGTAAACCGAGCGCATCATCGGGCGACCACAAGGGAGGGTCGCATGGCGCGCACCGTCACCATTCGTCTGATTTCGATCTCCAGCGGCGCGCTCGTCACGGGCCTTGCGGCGTTCATGGCCGTGTCGATGAAGTTCAGCGCGCTGCAGATGCCGACCCTGTTCGAGCCGCCGATCATCCAATCGGAGGTGGTCGATCGCAAAGACCCGCCCAAGCCCCAGCAGGCCCCGCGGCGAGAGAACCTGACGCAGATCGAGGCTGCGCCCATCATCGTCGACACCATCGCCGACCCGCCGGCGATCTATACCGGGCCCGCCGTGGTCGCCGATCCGGGGCCCGACATCAGCGCCGCGTTCGCCGGAGGCGCCCCGCGCGCCGTGATCACCACGCCGGACTGGATTCGCCGCCCCCGCGATCTCGCCGCCTATTATCCCGAACGCGCGCTCGATCGGGGCCGCGAGGGCGTGGTCATCCTCGATTGCCTTGTGGGCGTCGACGGCCGCCTCGGTTGCGCGATCGTGTCGGAAACGCCCTCGGGATGGGGCTTCGGCGCGGCCGCCCTCGCCATCGCGCGCGACCACGAGATGGTTCCCGCCACGCGCGACGGCGCGCCGGTCGAAGCGCAATACCGCATGCGCGTGCCGTTCGCTTTGGCCGATTGAGCCGCAGGCCTTCCCCAATTTGGCCGCCATTGCTGAGCATCCGGGTTACACAGCCGTCACGGGCCGTGTATGGAGCCGTGCGAGGCGAGACATTGAGCGGGAGGTAGGCTCATGAAAGTGGTGATCGGCGGACTCGGAGCGGCCTTGGGCGCAGCTTTGGCGTTGGCGACGGTCGCGATGGCGCAGACGCCGAGCGCGGACGCCGGCGCGCCTGCCGCGGCGGTTCCCGGATCGCGCTGCCCGTCCTTTCCGCCTGAGCCGACGCTGCCCGACGGCGCCACCGCCCGCAACGCGGCCGCCATGCAGGCTGGCGACGCCGCCTATCAGGAATGGGGCCGCACGGTGCAAAGCATCTTGGAATGCCGCCGAGTCGAGGCGACCGAGCTGCAGGCCCAGGCCCAAGCCGTCACCGCCCAGGCCCAGACGCGCGTCACCGAGTACAACGAAGCCGTGCAGCGGCTCACCGCCGTCGGCCAGGCGTGGCAAGCGGAAGCGGCCGAGTACAACGCGCGCGGCGGACGCAGCGGCACCCGCACGCGCTGATCGAGGCTTGACCGACGCTGCGTGAGGCGGGCTTCCTGAAGCCAATTCAGGGAGACCGCCATGGCGCACACGGAATTGGAAACCGTCCACCTCGACGTCGCCGACGGCGTCGCGGTGCTGACGCTTCACCGTCCCGACAAGATGAACGCCTTCACCGGGCAGATGATGCTCGACATGATCAAGGCGTTCGATCTGACCGACGCCGACGACGCCGTGCGCGCCGTGATCGTCACCGGCGCGGGGCGCGCCTTCTGCGCCGGCGCCGATCTCTCCGCCGGCGCCAAGACCTTCGATTACGAAGCGCGCACCGATCGCCCCGAGCGCGGCGCGAAAACCGACCTCGAATATCTCCGCGACGGCGGCGGGCGGCTGACGCTGCGCATCTTCGAAAGCCTCAAGCCGGTGATCGCGGCGGTGAACGGCGCCGCCGTCGGCGTCGGCGTCACCATGCAATTGCCGATGGACATCCGCATCGCCTCCACCGAGGCCAAGTTCGGCTTCGTGTTCGCGCGGCGCGGCATTGTGCCTGAGGCTTGCTCGTCCTGGTTCCTGCCGCGTCTCGTCGGCGTGCAGAACGCGCTCGAATGGTGCTATTCCGGGCGCGTGTTCCCGGCCTCGGAAGCCAAGGAGCGCGGCCTTGTGCGTTCGCTCCACGCGCCGGAGGATTTGCTGCCCGCCGCTCACGCCATCGCGCGCGAAATCGTCGACAACACTGCGCCGGTGTCTGTGGCGCTGACGCGCCAGATGATGTGGCGCATGCTCGGCGCCGATCACCCGATGGAGGCGCACAAGATCGACAGCCGCGCCATTTTCGCGCGCGGCAAGCAGGCCGACGCGAAGGAGGGCGTGATGTCCTTCCTCGAAAAGCGCACGCCGGCCTATCCCAACACCGTCTCGGCCGATATGCCCGATTTCTTCCCCTGGTGGGAGGAGCGGCGCTTCAGCTGATGCCTCTGCGCGCGACCCAGACGTTAGGAACAGGTTAAGCCCGCAAGCGGCAGCATCGGCGCGACTCAGCCGATGCCGAACGCCGACGCCCCCACCGATCTGATCAGCGCGGCCGCGCTGCAATTGACGCTCGATCAGCGTCTGGAAGCGCGCGGCGTGATCGTCGGCCGGCTGGTCGATCTGGTCTCCTGGCCGTCGAGCCGCATTCCCGCCTTCGAGCGTCAATTGGCGGCGGATATTCTCGTCGGCCTGATCCGCTCGAGCGGCGCGGATTTGCGCGCGCGCTGCGCCAATGGGCTGGCCGGCATCGTCGATGCGCCGAAAAACCTGCTGCGCTATCTCGCACGCGACGACATCCAGGTGTCGCGCACGCTGTTGGAGACCGGGCTGGGGTTCGACGATTCCGATCTCATCGCCACCATTCGCGCCGGCGTCAGCGCGCATTGGAACGCGATCGCCAAGCGCAAACAGGTGTCCGAAGTCGTCGCCGATGCGCTGCTGCAGACCAACGATTCCGCCGCCATGGAAGCGTTGCTGGTCAATCCGGGCGCGCGGTTGTCGGCCGTCGGCGTCGATCTCGCCGTGGCGCGCTCGCGGACCATTCCCAGCCTGATCGCGCCGATCTTGCAGCGCCCGGAATTGCGGCCAAGCCAGGCTTTGGTGCTGTTTTGGTGGAGC
>CAZMRN010000255.1:0-965 GCA_964568575.1 uncultured Caulobacteraceae bacterium | reverse complement strand
CGCGTCGGCGCGAGCGCAGATTTTGCGCCGTTTCGCCGTCGAGCGCGGCGTTTTGATCGCCGAGTTGTCGGGAATCTTCGCGCTCGCCGCGCAGGAGGCCTGGGCCGACGCCGAGTCACGCAAGGCGCTGCAATTGATCGAGCGGCGCCAGCGCAACCGCAGCGCCGCCGAGCGCAGTCCTTTCGGCTCGCTGGAGGGCGCGATCGCCGCCGCCGCGCAGGCGGCCGACGAAGCCACGATGCTTGAAATCGCGCATCTGTGCGGCCTGAAGCCGGCGACGGCGCGCCAGATCTTCTCCGATCCCGGCGGCGAGCCGATCGCCGTGCTGGCCAAAGCCACCGGTCTGAAGCGCGCCGCGCTGGCCCAATTGTGGCGCGCGCTCGGCCGCGCCGTCACCGACGTGGAACGTCTCGACACGCCCTATGGCCGCACCATGCAGGCTTATGAGAGCCTCTCCGCAGCGAAGGCGCAGACCGTGCTGCGCTATTGGAACTGGTCGTTCACGGCGGACGCCGCCGCGCCGGCCCACGAGCCCGACGCCTTCGACGAATTCTCCACCGCGCGGCGCAATGCGGCGCTGTTGACGCGCGTGTGAGAAACGCTCGCCGTCCCGGTCGCGACGCGCTGGCGAATCCGAGCGACGCGCACTAGAGCCGTAGCGAGCCCCGGTTTGCGCCCGCGCGCTGAAGGAATGCCCCATGCTGTACGCGACGGCGACGCTCGCAGCGCTCGCGCTGTTCTGGGCGTCGCTCACTGCGCCAATGGCGCCTGCGCCTGCACTGTCGGCGATCGCATGCGTTCTGGCGCTCGGCTTCGCTGCGCGCTGGTCGGCGTTGGACAGGGAAGGCGCACCCTATCTCGGTCTCCCCGCGCTCGTCGCGCGCAGCTTCGGCGCGCTCGCCGCATCGCTCGCGCATGCGCTGTCGGCGGCGCACACTTTGCTGCGGCCGCGTGCGCGGCTTGAG
>CAZMRN010000254.1:1348-3934 GCA_964568575.1 uncultured Caulobacteraceae bacterium | reverse complement strand
AACAACAGCCACGCGCCGCGCGCCGCGGCGGCGCCGGCGCACAATTGTCGGCCGCGGCCGCGCGGCGCATCAAGCACGGTGCAGCCGGCCGCATCGGCGATGGCGCAGGTCTCATCCGTTGAGCCGCCATCGACGACGATGACTTCCTTGATCACCCCTTCCCACGCCCCGCGCACGAGCGGCGCCAGCGCGCGCGGCAAGGATTCGGCGGCGTTCAAGGTCGGGATGACGACGGAGAGCATGAAGCGCTGACCTGTCGCGATCACGCCGACAAGTCAAATGCGCGCGCCTATCCGGCCGCTGGTCGCGCCGGCGCAGGCGTTTGGGCGGCGCTGCGCGGCGTGGGCGCCGTCATGCGCGTGCGCACCGATTGCAGGAAGCGGTCGAGCAGATCGGTCCGCGCCACCAGACGCGCCAGGTCGCGAATTTCCGCGCCTTCGGCGTTAACGCCGGAGGCGACCACCTCGAACGCATCGGCCTCGGGCGTGCCGGCCATATCGCCGGCATGCGCGCGATAGAGCCGCTGCACGCCCTGTTCGTCGCCGCTCATGGTCAAAGCGATCGCGCTGCGCAAAACGACCTTGCGTCCCTCTTCGTCGAGCGGGGTCGCGCCGTCGATGCGCTGCACCAGGCGATTCAGCTCCGCCGCCGCACGCGTCCAATCACGCGCACGCCACGCCGCTTCGGCGCGCACGCGCTGCGCATCGAGGCTTTGGTCGCGCTCGACCAGCTCCACCGCATTGTCGAAGCGGCCAAGTTTGATCATGGCGTGCGCCTCGAGCACGCGCCGTTCCGCCAGCAGAGTCTGGGGCATGTTGGGCACGCGCGTCGCGGCGATCGCCTGCAACGCATCCTCCGGCTTGCCGTCGAGCAGATAGATGGCGGCGAGGTCCGCCGCGACTTGCGCGCGCCCCAGCCCCTGAAGCCGCTCATCGACCTGATGCTGCAGCAATTGCGCCGCCTGCTGCAAAAGATCGACGCGCACAAGACGGCCCGCCAGAAGCCGCACGATGCGATCGCCGTTCGGCCCCACCGGCGTCAGTTCGGCGAATTGATAAAACAGACCCAACGCCTGAATCGGCTCGAGAGAATCGGCTTCGCCGTCGAGGAACAGGCGCTCGAACGCCGCCGTCATCTCGATGCGCAAGCGGCGCGTGGCGGCCATTCGCGTATAGCGGTCGGACGCGACCTGCATCACTTCCAGCGCATCGCGCCAGCGGCCCAACTCCATATAGACGTCGCCTAGCATCGCCACGACATCCACTTCCAACGCGTCGCCGCGCCAGCGGAAGCGCATCGCCTCTAGCGCGTCCGCCGCCTGCGCTGCATTGATCGCGCCGCTGGCGCGCTGCAGGCGCACATGCTCAAGCCCGGCCCGCACCGCCAATTCCTCGTCGCGCACGCGCGTCAGGCCCGCAAGCATCGCGATCGCCTCGGCCGTCCGCCCGCGCGCGGCAGCCGTGCGCGCCTGCACGAACTGCGCGCGCAGCCGCACATCCGCCGCAGTCGCGATCCCAGACGCCTCTGCGGCGGCCTGTTCGGCGGCCGGCAAATCGCCCATCTGCAACGCCGCTTCCGCACGCGCCAGCGCAAACCGCGCGCGCCAATCCATGGGCAGCCGTTCGCCCGCGCCGGCGCCGCGCTCAAGGTCGCGTCGCGCATCCTCCCATTGTTCGCCGAGCGCTGCGGCGTAGCCGCGCCACAAGGCGGCTTCGCCGTCATCTGCGAGGCTTGGCGTGGCGAGATCGCCCTGCGCTTCGTCGTGGCGGCCGAGCATGATGTTCGCCGCTGCGCGCTTAAGGCGGAACGCGCCGTCGGATTCAAGCGCGGGGTCGCGCACCGCCGCCAGGCGCAGCACGCCGAGCGCCTCGGCCGCCAATTGTTGCTGAAGAAGGAAATCAATCAGCGCGAGATGCGCATCCGTCTCGTCGCCCTCCGCCGCCGCTTCCGCCGCCACGCGGCGCTCGAGTTCGTCGAGCCGGCGGCGCGTATCGGCGGAAAACGCGCCGCTCTGCGGCGCCGTCGCGACCTCGGCGACGGCTGCGGCCGGTTCGGCGGGCCGGGCTTGTCCGTCCGCAAGCGCCTGCGTCGTGATCAAGCCCAGCCCGCGCGACACCACAAGGTCGGGTCCCTCGAAACGCATGTCGACGCCGTCGGCGCGCGCCTCCATGACGGCGCCATGCGCCGAAGGAAGCACCGCCGCCTCCAGCGTGGCGCGGCGTTGCGCGACGCCAAGCGCGGGGCCCGCGAACATCGCGACGCCGATCTGGTCGCCGATCTCGGGATCGTTCAGCCACGCGATCGATCCCTCGCGGCCGAATGCGGCGATGATGCGCCCGCGCTCGGCGAGGCCGAGGTCGCGCCGTACGGGCGCGTGTGCGGCGGCGCTTACGCGCGGCGCAAGCGTGAACGTCCAGGTCGCGCCTTCGCTGGTTGCGGAGACGAGCGCTTCCGGCGGCGCGGCGATGCGCAGCGCGACGGCGTCACGGCCGGTGACCACCTGCATGTCGCGCCGCCAGCGCCCAGCATTGCTTCGCCGGCCGGAGCGGCGAAATCTGGGAAGGAAAGCGCAGCGGGGCGGTGGTT
>CAZMRN010000254.1:1075-1338 GCA_964568575.1 uncultured Caulobacteraceae bacterium | reverse complement strand
AGATCGCTTCGCCGCGGCGGAACGCGACGGCGCGCGCCGGCGTCGGCCAGGTGACGGAAATGCGCGCCGCATCGGCGGTTTCTTCGATGCGCACCGTCGCAGCGCCGGTTGGCGGGCGATAGGTCGGCGGCGCCGCTTGCTCAGGCGCGGCGGCGGCCTGCGCGGCGGCGAGCGAGGCTTCATCCGGCGGCAACAGATCGACGACGACGCGATCGCCGTCGGTGAAATGGCGATGGCGCACGCCGGGATCGAGCGTCAGCGCA
>CAZMRN010000254.1:0-1045 GCA_964568575.1 uncultured Caulobacteraceae bacterium | reverse complement strand
GCGCAGGGCGCGCTCCAGGTGCAGTTCCGCGGCCGGGTCGCGCAATTCGGCGAGATCGATATCCGCAGCGCGCGAAAAGCGCAGTTCAAGCGCGGTTCCGTTCGCGCGCGGCGTAACGGTCGTCGCGCCAGGCCAGCGAAACGACAGCCGCGTCAGATCCTCGCGCTGCCCGACCGTAACCGACGCCGCCGGCGCAGCGACCGGCGGCGCGGGCGAATCCGCCGGGCGCAAGGATTGCGGCTCGCCGGCCGGCGACAGCGCGACGACGCGCGCGCGCCCGTCCGCCGATGCGCGCGCCTGAACATCCTGGCGCAAGGCGACGCGCACCGTGCGGCCGTCATTTTCAACGCTGGCGAACGAAATCAGGCGCGGCGCCTGCGCCGGCAGGCCGGCGACGTCCGCTTCGATCGGCTCGTCGAACCTTAGCGTGAGCACGCCATTGGCGACGCTCGCCTGCATTGCGGGCGCAGACTCGCGCCCATCCGCCCAGCGCGCCTCGATGCGCCCGCCGGCCTCGCCGTCGCGCGCAGTCAGGATTACGGCTTCCGCGTAGGCGGGCCCCGCCGCCAGCAGCACGGCCGGCGCAATCCAATGAGGCTGTCGAAAATTCGCCATGTCCGAACCAGAACGCCGCTTCCAGCGCGCGTCAGACGCTAATCCGGCGCGCTTTATTCCTTGTTAATCGCTTGCCGCGGCCGGCGCCGACGCGGCGCTTTGGCGGGCGCGCGCGAGCAGCGCTTCGGCGTCGGCGGCGCTCATCGAGCGCTCGGCGAGCATCTGAGTCAGCCTGCGCGCACGCTCGACCTGCATCCGCCCCATCACCTCCGCGAGGTTCTGCTGGCGCATGCGGCTGGCCACGAGAACGAGCGTCTGGTCGTCGAGGCTGTCGAACACCTCCGCGGCGTCCTTGGCGCGCATGCGCTGATAGACGTCCACAAGCGCGCTCATCCGCGTTTCCTGCGACTCGTCCAGACGGCCCAGAAGATCGTTCACCGACGATTCCAGGCGCCGCAATTCCGCCAGCCGCTCGCTCATGCGGCGCTCG
>CAZMRN010000253.1:0-3945 GCA_964568575.1 uncultured Caulobacteraceae bacterium | reverse complement strand
ATTCTGGGCCTGCCCGATGCGAAGGACGTGAAGGACGGCGTGATCGCCTACAAGATCGCCGCCCACGCGGCCGATCTGGCGAAAGGCCATCCCGGCGCACGGCTATGGGACGACGCGCTGTCCCGCGCGCGCTTCGAATTCCGCTGGGAAGACCAATTCAATCTCGGCCTCGACCCCGACACCGCGCGCGCCTTCCACGACGAAACGCTGCCGAAGGAAGCCCACAAAACCGCGCACTTCTGCTCGATGTGCGGGCCTAAGTTTTGCTCGATGAAGATTTCGCAGGAAGTGCGCGACGCGGCGCGCGCCCAGAATGATGTGGCTGAGGCCGGCATGGCGGAGATGGCGAAGAAGTTTCGGGAAGGCGGCGGCGAGATCGACGTGACGCTAAAGCTCTAACGCACCCTCTCCCCCGACGGGGGGAGAGGGCCGGGTGAGGGGGCGGCGAAGTCGTTTGACAGTCTCGCGCAGCCAGTCATGCCCCACGCTCACATTAGACCAGTCGACGCTCCACCCTCACCCTGCCCTCTCCCTCCCAAAGGAGGGAGAGGGTAAAGGTGTGCGGATGCTCGCTGCCGAACACTCCGCCGACGCGAAAGCCCCGCCCGCCCGGCGCTGGCGTAATTTCTATCGCGTTTATCGCTTCCTCAATCTCGGGCGCGTCGGCCAGGTGGGGCCGGGGCTCATCCGCGGGCCGGACGCCTTCGCCTCCAGGGACATCGCCGAGACGCACGCGCGGGAATTCCTCGCCGCGCTCAATCCGCCCGGGCGCACTCTGATGGAGCACGCTGGCGCGTTCCCCGAAGGCGACGCAGCCCACTAGGCTCGGCGTCAGCGCCCCCGCGCACGCCAATCACGAACCGGTGAGGCGGCGCGCCTTGTCGGCGGCGGCGCCATCCGTATGCTGGCGCGCAGGGAGAAACGACGCCGATGAGCTTCATAGGGAAAATCCAGCGCGAGCTGACGCTGATCAACGGCCTGCAGCGCACGCTGAAAGCCTATGAGCCGATCGAGAAGGGCTGGCCGATTTCGGTCGGCAAGGACGTCGAGCGCGTCGTCGATCTATACCCCGACAACATCGCCATCCGGTTCGAGGGCGAATCCTGGACCTACCGGCAGTTCGACGCGCGGGCCAACGCCTATGCGCATTGGGCGCTCGCGCAGGGCCTCGGCAAGGGCGACCGCGTGGCGCTGTTCATGTCGAACCAGCCCGACTACGTGGCGTGCTGGGTCGGCCTGTCGAAGATCGGCGTCGTCGTGGCGCTGATCAATTCGCATTTGACCGGCGGGCCGCTGGCGCATTCGCTGCGGATCTCCGAGGCGCGCCATGTGATCGCCTCGCCCGACCTGATCGACGCCTATCGCGGCGTCGCCGCCAACCTGCCGAACGACATGCGGCTGTGGATCCTCGGCGAGGATTTGAGCGACGCGCTGGCGGCCGCCTCCGCCGAGCGGCCTGCGCAAAGCCTGCGCGATGCGGTCACGCTCGAGGACCTGAGCCTCCTGGTGTACACCTCGGGCACCACGGGCGCGCCGAAGGCGGCCAAGCTGTTGAACCGCCGCACGCTCGGCATGATGCGCGCTTTCACCGGCGCCGGCTACGCCGTGCCGGCCGACAAGGTCTATGTCACCCTGCCCCTCTATCACGGCACCGGCGGGCTGTGCGGCGTCGGCTTCGCGCTCACCACCGGCGCGACGCTGATCATCAAGCGCAAATTCTCCGCCTCGCAATTCTGGGACGATTGCATCGCCGAACAGGCGACGGTGTTTTTCTATATCGGCGAATTGTGCCGCTACCTTTTGAACCAGCCGGAAAGCGAGAGCGACACGAAGCACCAGCTTCGGCTCGGCGTCGGCAACGGCTTGCGCCCAGAAGTGTGGGAGCAGTTCCAGCCGCGCTTCAAGATCAAGAAGCTTCTGGAATTCTACGGCTCGACCGAGGGCAATGTGTCGTTGATGAATTTCGACGGCAAGATCGGCTCGATCGGGCGCATCCCGAAATATCTGCGTAAGAAAGTGAACGTCCGCATCGTCAAGTTCGATGTCGAGACCGAACAGCCCGTGCGCGGCGCAGACGGCCTCTGCATCGAGGCTGACCCAGGCGAGGTCGGCGAGGCGATCGGCGAAATCCAGGATTCGGCGCGCTACCGCTTCGAGGGCTATTCCGGCAACGAGGAGCAGACGCAGAAAAAGGTCCTGCGCGACGTGTTCGCCAAGGGCGACGCCTGGTTCCGCACCGGCGACCTGATGCGGCAGGACGCGGAAGGTTATTTCTATTTCATCGATCGCATCGGCGACACCTTCCGCTGGAAGGGCGAAAACGTCTCGACCAACGAAGTGGGCGAAGCGTTGGCGCGGGCGCCGGGCGTGTTGGAGGCCAATGTGTACGGCGTGAAGGTCGGCGCGCTGGATGGGCGCGCCGGCATGGCGGCGATCACGCCGGGCGAAGGGTTCGACCTCGCGGCGCTGCGCGCGCATGTCGCGCGCGAACTGCCGAGCTATGCGCGACCGATTTTCCTGCGCATCAAGCGGGACATCGATACGACCGGCACATTCAAGTACCGCAAGGTGGACCTTGTCGCTGATGGTTTCGATCCTGCGAAAACATCAGACCCGCTCTATGTCGACGACCCTGCCGTCGGCGCCTATGTGCCGCTCACCCTGGAGCGCGCGCGCGCCATCGAGAGCGGTTCGGTCAAGCTGTAGCGAAGGCCGCCTCTAGGACGGAACTTCGACGAGAAATCCTGCGCGCGGGAAATGCACGCACACGCGGCCGCACGGCGTGTCGGTGCGCAGCACGGCGATCTCCTGCGGCGTCGAATAATGGACGTGGCCGGAAATCTTGTCGCGGCCGTAATCGTCGGCCATGACGCTGATCCGGTAGCCAGGCCCGAAGGCCTGCGGTTCGCCGACCAGCGCGATCGGCGCCGGGCGCGGCTCATTTGCGCGCGCGACGTCCAACGCCTCCGCTGCGCTCATCGGCGTCGCTGCGCCATGCCCCCAGGCGACGATGCGATCCTCCCACGCGCGCAGCAGCGGCATGTCCGACGTCAGGCGCTCGAATTCGGCGTTGAGGCCGGTCTTCAGGAACCAGATCGGCATTGAGGCTGCGATGTCGGCGAGCCCTGGGCTTGCGCCCATGAGCCACGGCCCGCCCGCGCGCAATTGGTCCTCGATCCACAGCGCGTTGGCGCGCCACTGGTCCTTCAGCATCGGCGCAGCCGCCTGCATCGCCGCAATGTCGAACGGCCGCCCGCTCAATTGCTCGCGATCGGCGATGAACGCCTTCGGCACGAACTCCCCCAGCGTCCCGAAAATGATGCCCACGCAGGCCTGGAAAAAGGGCCGCTCGGCCCACACGCGCAGCGCCCAGGCCACCCCCTCCTGCCCCGGCGGTGTCAACGGCGCTTCGGGGCGCAAGGCGTCAAGCGCGCGCAGGATCATTTGTGAATCGCAGTAAATATCAGCGCCGGATTGCAGCACGGGAATGCGGCGATAACCGCCCGTCATCGCCATAAGCTCGGGGCGCGGGAGCATGTTCGGCTGCTCGACGCTGCGCCACGCCAACCCCTTCAGGCCCAAGGCGCGGCGCACCATCTCGCCGAACGGCGAAGACGGATAATGGTGCAATATGATCTCGTCGCTCATGACAGCTCCGTCGAGAAACGCACATTGCCCGCTTGCATGCCGGCGAGAACGATGTCGGCCCCGCCGGAGCGCATCATCCATTCCAGGCGATGATCGCGATACTGCCGCTTGAACAGGCCGCTGCGGATCGCGAGATGCGCCATCTCGAACCCGGCCATCGCCGCGCGCGCCTCCTCCAGCGTTTTCGCGACGCTGTCGCGCGCCACGACGCGGGCGAGCCAAGCCGCCAACGCGCCCTCGGGCGCGCGCCCGTCCGCGGCGGCCGAGGCCTCGATCTTCCAGTTCATCCGCGACGTG
>CAZMRN010000252.1:0-3952 GCA_964568575.1 uncultured Caulobacteraceae bacterium | reverse complement strand
GGTGGCGGCTGACGCGCTCAGCGCTGCGCTGCGCGCGCGTGCGGCGGCGCTCGGCTTCGACAGCATCGGGGTCGCCGATGCGCGCGCGCCCTGGGACGCCGGCGCAGCGCTTGAAACTTTCGTCGCGCTGGGCCGCCATGGCGACATGGATTGGATGGCCGCGCGCGCTGCGGAGCGGTCGCATCCCAGCGCGCTTTGGCCCGAGGCGCGCAGCGCCATCGTCGTCGGGCTCTCCTATGCGCCGGATGACGATTCGCTTGCGATCCTGGAGAACAAAACGCAGGGCCTGGTTTCCGCCTACGCCGCACGCCGCGACTATCACGACGCCTTGAAGGGCAAGCTGAAACAACTCGCCGGTTGGTTTGCGGGCGAAAGCGGCGCCGCGGTCAAAGTGTTCGTCGACACCGCGCCGCTGATGGAGAAGCCGCTGGCTGCGCGCGCCGGGCTCGGCTGGCAGGGCAAGCACACCAACCTGGTCTCTCGCGCGCACGGCTCGTGGCTGTTTCTCGGCGCCATCCTCACCGATGCGGCGCTGCCCGTCGACGACGGCGAGGACGATCATTGCGGAACCTGCACGGCCTGCCTCGACATTTGCCCGACGGCGGCGTTTCCCGCGCCCTATCAGCTCGATGCGCGGCGCTGCCTCGCCTATCTGTCGATCGAGCACAAGGGCCATATCGCCGAAGAGTTCCGCGCGCCGATGGGCAATCGCGTGTTCGGCTGCGACGATTGCCTCGCCGTGTGCCCGTGGAACAAGTTCGCGCAAGCCGCAAGCATCGCCACACGGCCGGATTTGCGCGCCCCCGACCTCGCAGAGCTCGCCGCGCTCGACGATCACGCCTTTCGCGCGCGTTTCGCCGGAACGCCGGTCAAGCGCACGGGGCGGGACCGCTTCGTGCGCAATGTGATGATCGCGATCGGCAATAGCGGCGCAACCGATCTGGCGCCCGCGGCGGCCGCGCGCCTTGCCGATGGATCGCCTCTGGTGCGCGCGATGGCGGTGTGGGCGCTCGCGCGCCTGCTTGACGAAGACGCCTTCGCGCGCCTCAAAGAGCGCTGGGCCCCTAAGGAAGCCGACGCCGCGGTGCGCCGTGAATGGGGCCTGGAGGGGCGGGCGTGAGCGAGCGGGAGGACGGCGGCCGCCTGATCGACGCCATCGCGCCCAACGGCGTCGAACGCGCGCGACGCGGCCGGCGCCTGCAGCGCGTTCTCGATCTCGACCTGCATCGGCTGCGCCGCGACAAGCGCTTCGGCTTAGCGCTTTCGGCGCTGGGCGCCTTGGCCGCCGCGATCGTCGTCGCGCCGATCGTGTGGGTGTTGATCTATGGTTTCGCGCCTGCGCCGGGCACGGTGCTGATGATGGAGCGCGCCGCCGAGGGCGAGGTGATCCAGCACCAGCCCGTGCCGATCGACGAGATCTCGCCCTACATGATCCGCGCCGTGATCGCTGCGGAAGATTCCGGCTTCTGCACGCACCAGGGCTTCGACATGAACGCGATCCGCACCGCGATGGAGGCGAACGCGAAGGCCAAAGAGCGCGGCCGGGCGCGCCTGCGCGGCGGCTCCACCATCAGTCAGCAGACCGCGAAAAATCTGTTCCTGTGGCCTGCGCGCTCCTGGGTGCGCAAAGGCCTTGAAACCTATTTCACCGTGCTGATCGAGAACCTGTGGTCGAAGCGTCGGATCATGGAGCACTATTTGAACGCCATCGAATTCGGCGACGGCGTTTTCGGCGTCGAAGCGGCGGCGCAAGCGCGCTTCGGCCGCTCGGCCGCCGATCTTACGCAATTGCAGGCAGCACGGCTCGCCGCTGTTCTGCCGAGCCCCAATCGCTGGCGCGCCGACGATCCTGGCCCCTATGTGCGTCGGCGCAGCGCGCAAATTCTGCAGCGCGCCCGCGTCGTGCGCCGCGACGCGCTGTCGGATTGCGTCGAGGAAGTCGCACAGCGTTAGCCTGTGCGCCGCCGTCCTTGCGGCGGTTGCAGCGGCGGCGGATCATCGAGCAGCGGCACGCCATAGGCGCGCAGGATGACTTCGATCTCCTCCCTGTTGCGCGCGAGCGCGCCATTGAGCGCGCGCAGGGTGCGACGGTCCGAAGGGCGCACGGCCATCGCGATGTCGAACGCCATCGGCCAGGCCGGCGGATCGAACCAGGGCGTGATCGGCGACACCGTCAGCCGCACCGGCGCGCGCGTGGCGAAATAACCCGCCGTGGGTCCCCAGATCAGCGCCATGTCGATCTCTTCGCGCACCAGCGCGTCGATGATCGGCGGCCATCCGCCGCCGCGGGCGCTGGGATCGAGGGGCGTGATGTTCGCGCGCACGCCGCGGCGGAACAGCGCCGAGCGCGTCGGATCGCTGACGCGATCGTCGGCGGCGTCCGGCGTGGCGAGGCGCAGACGCAACAGGCTGGGATCGTCCAGGCTCGACACCGCATAGCCGCGATCGGTGCGCGACACGAACGTGTAGGTCGAGCGGTAATAGGGCCGCGTGGTGGCGACTTCGTCGCGCCCCGCGATGACGCCGGCGACCACGTCGCAGGAATTCGCCAACAGCGTCTGCTGCACGAAGCCGCGCGAGCGCGGGCGCCATTCATAGGTGATGTGGGCGCTGAGATCGCGCGCCAGCACGGTGAGGATGCGGTTCTCGAAGCCTTCCTCGCCGGCGTTGGAATAGGGCATGTCGTCGGGATCGGCGCAGACGCGCAGCCAGGGCAGACTGGTTTGCGCCGCCGCCTCGCCTAGCCCGGCGAGCGCCAAGGCGGCAAGACCGATCAGCCATCGCATGCCGCTCTCCGCGCGTTCCCGTCATCGAGGGTCGCGTCCAACTTGCGGAAGGGCGGCGATCCGCGCAACCGCAATTCGCCGCTGCGCCTCGCCGCCTCGCGAACGAACGTCGAACACGTGCGCATGCGGCGGGCGCGCGCAACGGGAATCGCGGTAACGTGACGCCGTCGATCGCGGCGTCGGGGCTTTCATGTCGATCCTCTATTCCTTGGTGTTCTCCTCCCGGTGCCGCTCGACGCACCACAAGATCGCCGTCGATGCGCTGCGCCATTTGCGCGCCGCAGACGCGCCAGCTTGGCGCACGCTGTTTCTGAATCACCACGCCGCCTATCTCAAAGGCGCCAAGGCGCCGGACGACCAGTTCAAGGATTTCAAGAACCACGTTCTGCATGTGCGCGAAGGCGAATGGGGCGGCGCGATTGAATCGGCGGAGGTGTGGCGCGGTCGCGCGACGCGCGCGCTGACCGCCGGCGACTGGGCGCACGCGGCGTATTGCGCCGGCGTGATGAGCCATTACATCGCCGATCCGCATCAGCCTTTTCACACCCACCAGACCGAAGAGGAAGGCGTGATCCACCGGGCGGTGGAGTGGAGCTTCGCCAAATCCTACCGCGATTTCCAGAACATGCTCGAGCAGGAGCTCGGCGGTTATCCCGACATCGCGGTGGAGGACGGAGCCGATTGGCTCGCCGCGCTCATCCGCAGCGGCGCGCAGCTCAGCACGCAATCGTACGAAACGATCATCGACCATTATGATTTCGCCAAGGGCGTGAAGCAGCCAAAGGCGGGGCTCGACGCCGAAATCCGCGGCCGCGTCGCGCCGCTTGTCGGCCGCGCCGTGATCGCGCTGGCTCGCGCGCTCGATCGCATCATTGCGGAGTCCGGCGCGCGGCCGCCGAAGCTGGGCGAGGGCGCGCAGGCGTTCTTTGTGGCGCTCGATGCGCCGATCCAGATGGTGCTGGCGCAGATCGACGATCTCGGCGAGCGCAAGCGCGTCGGCGCGATGTACGACGAATTCAAACGCACCGGCAAAGTGCGCGAGACGCTGCCGGAGGACGATCGCGACGTGCGCGCTTTGTACGCTGCGGAGGTTTTGCACACGCCCTTGTCGTCGCTCGACGCGAAATGGCCGCGCGAGATCGGCACGGCGCATGTCGCGGCGAAAC
>CAZMRN010000251.1:0-3977 GCA_964568575.1 uncultured Caulobacteraceae bacterium | reverse complement strand
CCGCCGCCGCCGGCGATGACGAAGCCGTCGCGGTTGGCGTCGAAGGCGCGCGACGCGCGTTCCGGCGTGTCGTTGTAATTGCTGCTCATCGCGCCCATCGCGTCGAACAGCACCGACAGCGTCCAATCGAGCTCTTCCGAGCCGCCGGCGAACATCACGTCCTGCTTGCCCCATTGGATCATTTCATAGGCGTTGCCGATGCAATGGGCGCTCGTCGCGCAGGCCGAGCTGATCGAGTAATTCACGCCCTTGATCTCGAACGGCGTCGCCAACGTGGCGGAGGCGGTGGAGCTCATCGCCTTCGGCACGGCGAAGGGGCCGACGCGCTTTGGACCCTTCTCGCGCGTCACGTCGGCGGCCTGCACGATCGCCCGGGTCGACGGTCCGCCCGAACCCATGATCAAGCCCGTGCGCTCATTGGAGATGTCGGCCTTCTCCAGGCCCGCGCTTTTGATCGCCTGCTCCATGGCGATGAAGTTCCAGCCTGAGCCCTCGCCCATGAAGCGGTAATTGCGCTTGTCGACCACGTCGGCGGGATCGATCTGCGGTTCGCCATGCACCTGGCAGCGAAAGCCCTTCTCGACATAATCGACGGCTTTGCGAATTCCGGATTTGGCGTCGCGCAGCGAGTTGGCGACCTCCTGAAGACTTGCGCCGATGGAGGAGACAATGCCCATTCCGGTGACGACGACGCGACGCACGATGCCTTCCTCCCGCCTTGATTTTCAGCCGATGCCTGCGGCCAATTGCTCGGCGCTGAACAAGCCGACCTTCAGGTCTTTCGCCTGATAGATGGGCGCGTCGTCCACAAACACGACCCCGTCGCCCACGCCGAGCACGAGTTTGCGCACGATGACCTTCTTCATGTCGATTTCGTAGCGAACGACGCGCGCGTCCGGCGTGATCTGGCCGCGAAAGCCCACTTCGCCGACGCCCAGAGCGCGTCCGCGCCCCGGCGCGCCGATCCAGCCCAGATAGAACCCGACCAGTTGCCACATCGCGTCGAGGCCCAGGCAGCCGGGCATTACCGGGTCGCCGATGAAGTGGCAGGGGAAGAACCAGAGATCGGGCCGGATATCGAATTCGGCGACAAGGCGGCCCTTGTGGTGGACCCCGCCATCAGCCGTGATCTCGGTGATCCGGTCGAACATGAGCATGGGCGGGAGCGGCAATTGGGCGTTGCCGGGGCCGAACAGCTTGCCCTCGCCGCAGGCGATCAGCGCTTCGCGATCGAACGAGGACGGGTGGATCGAGGCATGTTTCATCGGGCCCAAGGGCTATCAGCGGCGGCAGGCCGCCGCAAGGCGAGGGGCGCGCGGCGCATGCGGCCATGGGCGCGCCGCTTACGGCGCAGGGCTCTCCCAGCGGCGCCCTGGACGAAAGCCCGCGCGAAGGCTTTGGTGTCGCCCAACAACGGAGGAACGCTATGGACGCCGAAAAACTGATGTTCAAGGACGGCCTGATGAAGGGCCAACGCATCCTGGTGACCGGCGGCGGCACTGGGCTCGGCAAGGAGATGGCCGAGGCTTTTTTGAAGCTCGGCGCGGAGGTGGTCATCGCCGGCCGGCGCGGCGGCGTCCTTGAGGAGACCGCCAAGGAGCTCACCGGCCGCTGGGGCGGAACCGTCATTCCCGCGCCATGCGACATCCGCTCCGCGGAAGCCATCTCCGAAATGCTCGACGGCGTCTGGGCGGGCGGGCCCTTGACCGGGCTCGTGAACAACGCCGCCGGCAATTTCATCTCGCGCACCGAGGATTTGTCGCCCCGCGCCTTTGACGCCATCGCCAATATCGTGTTCCGCGGCTCGTTCTTCGTCACGCTCGACGTCGGCAAACGCTGGATCCAGGGCGGCCACAAGGGCGGCGTCATCAACATTCTCACCACCTGGGTGTGGAACGGTTCACCGTTCACCGTTCCCTCGGCGATGTCGAAATCCGGCCTGCGCGCGATGGCGGAATCGCTGGCCGTCGAATGGGGCCGCTACGGCATCCGCTTCAACAACATCGCGCCGGGCCCGTTCCCCACCAAGGGCGCATGGGAGCGGCTCTCGCCGGGACAATCCACCGACGGCTCGGGCAGCGACCGCCTCGGCAATCCGATGGGCCGGGTCGGTCAGATGCACGAATTGTGCAATCTGGCGGTGTTCCTGCTGGCGCCTGGCGCGGAATACGTGAACGGCCAGACCATCGCCATCGACGGCGCGGCGTATCAGGCCACCGGCGGCAATTTCTCGATGCTGCGCGAATGGTCCGACGAGCAATGGCAGGCCGTGCGCGACATGATCAAATCGGCTAACGAAAAAGACCGCGCCCAGCGCACGGTCTAATCCATCTAGTTGTTTGCTAATGAAAGGATGACGCCATGTTGGGCATCGTTGCGCGCATGAAGGTGAAGGCTGATCAGATCGACGCCTTTAAGGCCGTGTTCAAGGACCTCGCCGCACAGGTTCGCGCCAATGAGCCGGGCAACACGCTGTACGAATTGTTCCAGACCAAAGACGACCCCACGCAATTTGTGGTGATGGAGAAATATGTCGATGAAGCCGCGCTCGCCGCGCATGGCCAGTCGGATCATTTCAAGGCGGCGGGCCCCAAACTCGGGCCCTGCCTCGATGGGCGTCCGCAGATCGAGTATCTGACCAAGGCCTGACGCCTGGCCGACGCGCCGGAACTTCCCCGCCGCCGCCGCGTTCCGCAAGCGGGGGCGGCGGCCCTCCACTTTGCCGCAATGCTTTGACAAACGGCTGCAACGCACGACGTTCATCCCAGGTTCGGGCGACGGGGTGCGCAATCGCGCCCGTTTAAGGCATGGCGATTGAACGAGGGTGCGCGGCATGGCGGGCGTCTGGTCGGGACTTGGCAGGATGGCGGGCAGGCCGTGGGCGATCGCGGCCGCCATCGCCGTGCTGGCGTTCGCGGTGTGGTTTTTCGCCTTTCGCGCGGGCGAGGAGGCGGCGCCTTATCGCACCGCGAACATCGACCGGGGCGTCATCACGCGCACCGTCAGCGCGACGGGCAAACTTGAGCCGCTGGTGTCCGTCGATGTCGGCTCCACCGTCTCCGGGCTGGTCGAGGAGGTGCTCGTCGACTTCAACGACGCCGTGCGCGCGGGCCAGGTTTTGGCGCGCGTTCAGCCCGACACCTTTCGCCAGCGCGTCGAGCAGCAGCAGGCGAGCGTGGCGCAAGCGCAGGCCAATCTGCGCGTCGCCGAGGCGGAGCTGCAGCGCTATCAAAGGCTCGCCGACGAAGGGTTTGCGTCCGATCAATTTATCGTGCAGCGCCAGGCCGATCGCGACGTCGCCGCCGCAGCGCTGCGCGCCGCGCGCGCACAATTGGCGTCGGCGCAGGTCGATCTCGGCAACAGCGTGATCACATCGCCGATCAACGGCGTCGTGGTGGATCGCCAGATCGATCCCGGCCAAAGCGTCGCGGCGAGTTTTCAAGCCCCGGTCCTGTTCGTCATCGCGCAGGACTTGTCGCGCCTGCAGGCCAACATCACCGTTGACGAAGCCGATATCGGCGACGTGCGCGAAGGCCAAAACGTGCGCTTCACCGTCGACGCCTTTCCCGATGACGAGTTCGAAGGCGTGGTCTCGCAGGTGCGTCAGCAAGGCGTCGACACCAATGGCGTCGTCAGTTACACGGTTGTGGTGCAAGCGGACAATCCCGGCCGGCGCCTGTTGCCCGGCATGACCGCCAACGCCGAAATCATCATCGAGCAAAGCGCCGAAGTCGCGCGTCTGCCGAACGCGGCGCTGCGCTTTCGCCCGAGCGATCCCGCACTCATTGCGCGCGCACAGGAATTGACCGCCGGCCCGCAGCGCGAGCGGCGCCGGTCTGATGGCGGCGAAGCGGTTGCGCAGGATCGCGGCGAGCGCGCGCCGGGCGGCGCCATGATGGAGCGCCTTGCCGCCGAACTGAACTTGACGCCGACGCAACAGGCACAGGCGCGCGACGCGTTTCGCAGCGCGATGGCCG
>CAZMRN010000250.1:0-3987 GCA_964568575.1 uncultured Caulobacteraceae bacterium | reverse complement strand
CGCCATGCCGCGCTTGAGGCTCAAACCGCCGGAGACGGGCAGGGCCAGACCGTCGCCGATGGCGGCGCGCACGGCCGCGTCGGGCCAGGACTCCGGCGCCTCGACCAGAACCTCGCCGCCGTCCTCGTCGCGCTCCAGCGCGCGGATCGTCCATGCGGCGTCTTCGAACTGCATCGCCATGCTCCCCATATCGTCCTGGTGAGGCTAGGGGCAGTCGCGGCCTGCATCAATATGTAGAGGTTAACGGGGTGTGAATAACACCAGATGTGGACCGTTTCCCGCGCTGGACGCTGCGGGCGACTGACGCCATAAGAAGCGCCGGCAAATGGCCGGCAAAAGAGCAGAGTTTCGCCTTGCTTGAGCGCATCTTCACCTGGTGGAACGGGGCCACGATCGGCGCCCTGTTCGATATCAATCGGCGCGGGGTCTTCGTGGGCGAGGACGAGCAGGGCAATCGCTATTTCGAGGAGCGCCGGCCCAGCATCGAGGGCCGCAAGCGCCGCTGGGTGGTCTATAGCGGCCTGGCGGAGGCTTCGCGCGTGCCGCCGGATTGGCACGGCTGGCTGCACCACACCTTCGCCGAGCCGCCCACCATCGCGCCCTTGCCGCGCCGCCCCTGGGAAAAGCCGCACCAGCCCAATCTGTCGGGCACCGCTTTCGCCTATCGCCCGCCGGGCAGCCTCGCGCGCAGCGGCGAGCGCCCGCGCGCGACCGGCGATTACGAAGCCTGGACGCCCGAACCCACCAGCACGGATAGACCCTAGGCGATGCTCAAGGAACAAACCGCCGAAACGCTTCTGGGCGCCGTGGTCGCCGCCATCGCGCTGGCGTTTTTCGTGTTCGCCGCCAACCAGGCCGGCAAAGGCGAGGGCGCGGCCGGCGCTTATGAATTGACGGCGCAGTTCGGCCGCGTCGACGGCATCGCGGTCGGCTCGGATGTGCGCGTGTCGGGCGTGAAGGTCGGCGTGGTGCGCGATGTAGGGCTTGATCCGGAGACGTTCCGCGCCCGCCTGACGCTTGCGATCGACCGCAATGTGCAAGTGCTCGACGACGCTTCCGCCAAGATAGCTTCGGACGGTCTGCTCGGCGGCGCCTATGTGGCGATCGACCAGAACGGCATGGAGCCGCTGCCGCCAGGCAGCGAGATCGTCAACACGCAAGGCGCCGTCGATCTTCTGACGCTGCTCGCGTCGTTCGCATCGAGCGGCGGCGGCGACGAGGCGTCCTCCGCATCGGAGCCCGCGCCATGAAAACCGCATGCGCCGCGTTGGCGGCGTTGACGCTGATCGCTGCGCCGCACGCCGCGGCCGAAACCGCCGTGCTGCGCGGGCTCGACAAGGTCACTGGCCACGCGCGCGATTTCAACGCGGTGGTGGGCCGCGCCGTGCGCTTCGGGTCGCTGGAGATCGTGGCGCGCGCCTGCTCCAAACGCCCGGCGGAGGAGACGCCGGAAGTTTCCGTGTTCGTGGAAGTGTTCGACACGCGCCCGCCGCTGCGCCCGCCCGGCGCGCAGGACGAGGCGGAAGCCGAAACGCCCGCCGAAGGCCGCCGCGCGATTTTTTCAGGCTGGATGTTCGCCTCAAGCCCGGGCCTGTCGTCGCTGCAGCACCCGGTCTACGACATCTGGGCGATCGATTGCAGGGCCTGAGCGCCGCTGCATCCTTCCGGCAACGCGAAGAAATCGCCTTCACGTGCAAGCGCAGCGTTCAGCTTCTCGCGAAATGCGCGGCGCGGCAGCGTGACGGCGCCGAATTGCATCAAGTGCTCGGTGATGAATTGCGCATCGAGCAGCCCATAGCCGCCGGCGCATAAGCGCGCGGCGAGATGCACCAGCGCGACTTTCGAGGCGTCGCGCGCGCGCGAAAACATGCTCTCGCCGAAAAACGCGCCGCCGAGCGACACGCCATAGAGCCCGCCGACGAGGCGCCCGTCCTGGCGCGCCTCCACCGAATGCGCCAGGCCTTGCTCGTGCAGGCGCTGATAGAGCCGGCGGATGTCGGCGTTGATCCAGGTCTCGGGCCGATCGGGCGCGCTTTCGCCGCACAGCCGCACGACGTCTGAAAACTCCCGATCGATGGTGATCTCGAACCGATCGGCGCGCACGGTGCGCGCCAGACGACGCGGCACGTAAAAATCGTCGAGCGGCATGACGCAGCGCCATTCCGGGTCGACCAGAAAGAGCCCGCCTTCGGCGCTCGATTCCGCCATCGGGAACACGCCGCGTCGGTAGCAGGCGATGAGGTCTTCCGGGCCGAAATCGGTCATCGCTGCGCTCAGGCTGCGCCGGGACTGGCCTTCAGATACTGCTCAAGCCAATGGATGTGGTAATCGCCATTGGCGACGTCGCTTTCCAGCGCGAGACGCCGGAACAGCGGAATGGTCGTTTCAATGCCGGTGACGACCATTTCGTCAAGCGCGCGGCGCAGCCGCATCAGGCATTCTGTGCGGTCCCGGCCATGCACGATCAGCTTGCCGATCAGGCTGTCATAATAGGGCGGGATCTGGTAGCCGGCGTAAATCGCGCTGTCGAGGCGCACGCCCAAACCGCCGGGCGAGTGGTAATCGATGATGCGGCCCGGCGAGGGCGCGAAGGTGGTCGGATTTTCCGCATTGATGCGGCATTCGATGGCGCAGCCGGAAAATTTCACATCTTTCTGCGCGAAGCTGAGGCGGGCGCCGTCGGCGATGCGAATCTGCTCGCGCACAAGGTCGACGCCGGTGATCATCTCCGTCACCGGATGCTCGACCTGCAGACGCGTATTCATTTCGATGAAATAGAACTTTCCGTCCTCGTAGAGATATTCGACGGTGCCGACGCCGAGATAGCCGAGCTTCTTGATCGCCTTCGCCGTGATCTCGCCGATTTCAGCGCGCTGATCGGGATTGAGCGCGGGGCTTGGCGCTTCCTCCAGGATTTTCTGGTGGCGGCGCTGCAGCGAACAGTCGCGCTCGCCCAGATGGACGACATTGCCGTGGCTGTCGGCCACGATCTGGATTTCGATATGGCGCGGCTTTTCGAGATATTTCTCGAGATAGACGCTGTCGTCGCCGAACGCGGCGCGCGCCTCGGCGCGGGCCGTCGCGAACGCTTCGCCCAAATCCTCGGCCGTGCGCGCCACCTTCATCCCGCGACCGCCGCCGCCGGCGGCCGCCTTCACCAGCACCGGAAAGCCGATCTTCTTGGCGATTTTGCGGGCGTCTTCTTCGTTGGCGACGCCGCCGTCCGATCCCGGCACGACGGGAATGCCGGCTTCGGCTGCGGCCCTCTTGGCGGCGATCTTGTCGCCCATGAGGCGGATATGCTCGGCCTTCGGGCCGATGAAAACGAGGCCGTGCTTCTCCACGATTTCCGCGAAGCGCGCGTTCTCGGAAAGGAAACCGTAGCCGGGATGGATCGCTTGCGCGCCGGTGATTTCCGCTGCGGCGATGATTGAGGGAATATGCAAATAAGACTTCGCCGCCTGCGCCGGCCCGATGCACACGCTTTCGTCGGCAAGGCGCACATGCATGGCGTTGGCGTCGGCCTGGCTGTGCACCGCCACGGTTGCGATGCCCATCTCCTTGCACGCGCGGTGCACGCGCAGGGCGATCTCGCCGCGGTTCGCGATGAGGACTTTGTCGAACATCGCCGCTTTATTCCAACACGATCAGCGGTTGACCATATTCGACGGGCTGCGCGTCGGTGACGAGAATTTCCTTCACCTTGCCGGCGCGCGGCGCGGGGATGGGATTGAACGTCTTCATCGCTTCGACGATCAGCAGCGTCTGGCCTTCCGCGACGCTGTCGCCGATGCGGATGAAAACGGTCGCGCCCGGTTCGGGCGAGAGATAGGCGGTGCCGACCATCGGCGAAAGCACGGCGTTGGAATTGGGCCGCGCTTCGGCGCGCGGCTCGGCGGCGGGCGCGCCCTGCTGCGGGGCGACATAAGCGTGCATACACTCTTTCCCTACACGACGCTCTTCCGATCGATCGGAAGAGCGTCGTGT
>CAZMRN010000249.1:0-3990 GCA_964568575.1 uncultured Caulobacteraceae bacterium | reverse complement strand
CCCGGCCGCAACTGCGCCGCGGCCGGCCGATCAGCCCGTCGCGCGCCGGCAAAACGGCGCCAGCGTCGAGCGGTGAGGCGAACCCGCTTCGTACCCTGCGCCGATCTGCGCTAAACTGCGCCCAGACAGGGCCTTCATGACCGCTTCCCCCGCCGCCGAACCGCAATCCCCCAAGCTCGACTACGCCTTCGCGCGCGCGCACGGGCTGGTGCTTTTGTCCGAAGGCGCGCCGTGGAAGGTGGGCCTGCGCAGCGGCGCCGATCCCTTGGGTCTCGTCGAAGTGCGCCGGCTGCTCGGCGCGCCGTTCGAAGTGGTCGATCTCGCGCCGGCGGCTTTCGACGAGGCGCTGTCGCAGCGCTACTCGGTCAATTCCGAAGCCGCGCGGTCGATCGTGGAAGGCTTCGACGCGGATTCCTCGCTCGACGCGTTGGCCGACAGCGCCGGCGCCACCGCCGACATTTTGGACAGCCAGGACGACGCGCCCGTCATCCGCCTGATCAATGGTCTGATCTCGGAGGCGATCTCGCAGGGCGCGTCCGACATCCATATCGAGCCGTACGAAAACGCCGTCATCGTGCGTCTGCGCATCGACGGCATGCTGCGCGAAATCCTGCAGGCGCCGGCGCGGGTGAAGTCGCGGCTGGTGTCGCGCATCAAGGTGATGGCGCGGCTCGACATCGCCGAGAAGCGCCTGCCGCAGGATGGGCGCGTGTCCTTGACGCTCGGCGGGCGCGGCGTCGATGTGCGCGTCTCGACGCTGCCGTCGCGCTATGGCGAGCGCGTGGTGATGCGCCTCTTGGACAAGGACCAGGGCCTGCGCAGTCTTGATGCGCTGGGCATGTCGCCGCCGATGCTGGCGCGCTTCAAGGCTGCGCTCGAAACGCCGAACGGCATCATCCTCATCACGGGGCCGACAGGCTCGGGCAAAACCACCACGCTCTACGCCGCGCTCAATCTGTTGAACGATCGCGCGCGCAACATCCTGACGGTCGAGGATCCGATCGAATACGCCATCGACGGCATCGGCCAGACGCAGATCAATCCCAAGATCGGCATGACCTTCGCCGCCGGCCTGCGCGCGATCCTGCGCCAGGACCCCGACGTGGTTATGGTCGGCGAAATCCGCGACCTCGAAACCGCGCAGATCGCCGTGCAGGCGAGCCTCACCGGCCACCTCGTGTTCTCGACCGTGCACACCAACGACGCCATCGCCGCGATCACGCGGCTGAAGGATATGGGCGTGGAGCCGTATCTGCTTGCGTCAACGCTGCGCGCGATCGTCGCGCAGCGCTTGGTTCGCCGTTTGTGCAATCATTGCAAAAAACCCGCGATCGTCGGCCCGCATGAAGCGCAATTGCTCGCCCGCATCGGCGCGGAGCGCGCGACCGTTTACGAAGCGGTGGGGTGCCCGCACTGCAAGGGCGCCGGCTATGTCGGGCGCATCGGGCTTTATGAATATGTCGCAGTCGACGACGACATCCGCCGCCTCATCCACGCCGACGCGACCGAGCAGGCGATGGCTGCGCACGCCTTCCAAAGCGCCGATCCGCTGCTGATCAGCGGGCTGCGCTGCGCCGCCGCAGGCGTCACCTCGCTCAGCGACGTGTTGCGCACCGCATCGGCCGGCATGAGCTGAGCCGATGCCGCGTTATTCCTATGTCGCCATCGACGAGGATGGACGCCAGAAGCGCGGCGGCCTGGAGGCGGCCAATGAAAACGCCGCGCGCGCAGCGCTGCAGAAGCGCAAGCTTTTGCCCGTGCAGGTCGCGCCGAGCGGCGCCCTTCCGGATGCGGCCGCGACGACGGCTGCGCCGCAGCCCGCGCTGCGCGGCGAGGCCTTGTCGCACCGCGCGCTCTTGATCGTGACGCGGCAATTGGCGACGCTGATCGACGCGGCCGTGCCGGTCGATGAGGCGCTGGCGATGATCAGCGCGCAGCAGGACAACGCCGCCGCCAAGCGCATCGTCGCGGATGTGCACGCCGGCGTGTTGGAAGGCATGCGCCTCGCCGACGCCATGGGCCGCCATCCCAAGAGCTTCAGCGGCTTGTATCGCGCCGCGGTCGCCGGCGGCGAGCGCTCGGGAAAGCTCGGCCCCGTGTTGCAGCGGCTGACGGATTATCTCGCGCGCGCCCAGGCGCTGCGGTCGAAAATCACCACGGCGATGATCTATCCCGCAGCGCTTTCGGCGGTGGCGCTCACCGTCATCACCTGCCTGATGATTTTCGTCGTCCCGAGCCTCACCGAACAGTTTCAAACCTTCGGCGCGCAATTGCCGCTGCTCACGCGCATCCTGATCGGGGTGTCGAGTTTCCTCGTCACGTTCTGGCCGCTGCTGTTGCTCGCGGCGGCGGCGGCGTTTTGGATCGGCGCGTTGGCGCTGCGGCGCGAAAGCGTGCGCACTGCGCTCGACGGCGCGGTCCTGCGCGCGCCGCTCGTCGGCAAATGGGCGCAGGCCGTGAACGCGAGCCGCTTCGTGCGCGCCGTATCGACCTTGACCGCGTCTGGCCTGCCGATGCTCGACGCGGTCCGCGCGGCGCGCGAGTCGGCGCCGAACCGTGTCGTGGCTACGGCGATCGCGACGATGGCGGCGCGCATCGAAGAGGGCGAATCCCTCTCCGCCGCGATGCGGCGCAGCGGCGTCGTGCCGCCGATGATCGCCTATATGGCCGCCAGCGGCGAGAACGCCGGCGAATTGCCCGCCATGCTGGAGAAGGCCGCCGACCAGGTGGATCAGGAATTCGAAGCCTTCACGACCTCCGCGCTCGCGCTTTTGGAGCCGGCGGTGATCGTCGTGATGGGCGTCGTCGTCGCCGGCATCGTGCTGGCCATCATGCTGCCCATTCTGCAACTCAATCGTCTCGCCATCGGATGACCGCCATGACCCCCAAACGCTTTCGCCGCGACGCCGGCGTGACGCTCGTCGAAATGATGGTCGTCATCGTCATCATCGGCCTGATCACCGCCATCGTCGTCGTCAATGTGCTGCCGGCGCAGGACACCGCGCGCTTGCAGAAGGCGCGCGCCGACATCCGCATGCTGGAGCAGGCGCTTGAACTGTATCGCCTCGATCGCGCGCGTTATCCGAGCACGGAAGAAGGGCTTGAAGCGCTCGTGACGCCGCCTGCCGGCGACGCCAGCGCGCGCACCGAGCCCTATATCCGCGCGCTGCCGAACGATCCGTGGGGGAAGCCGTACGTCTATGTCTCGCCCGGCGCCGAACGCGAGTTCGATTTGTTTTCCTACGGCGCCGATGGCCAACAGGGCGGCGAAGGCCGCAACGCCGATGTCGGTCCCGCGCAATAGGCCGCACGCCGACGGCGGTTTCACGCTGGTCGAAGCGATGACGGCGCTGATGCTGATCGGCCTTATCGTCGGCGCCGTCGTGCTGATGGTTCCAGGGCCCGATCGCACCACGCGCGATTTCGCGGCCCAACTCGGCGCCCGGCTGGCGCTGGCCAGCGACGAAAGCATTCTCGCCAACAAGCCGATCGCGCTGGCGGTCAGCGATGAAGGCTATGGCTTCATGCGGCTGGAGGAGAACGGGTGGTTGCGCCTGTCGCAGCGCGGCGCGTTGAGCTTTCGCGCCTGGCCCGAAGGCGCCGATGTGCAGGTCGAGGCGAGCGGCGCGCCGGCGAACGAAGACGGCCGCATCGCGCATTTCGATGCGCTCGGCGGATCGACGCCCGCGCGTCTGCTGATCCGCAACGGATCGGCCGCCTGGCGCGTCTCCATCGGCGGCCAGGGAGACGTCGATGTCGCGCCCGCGCAATGATCACGGCTTCTCGCTGGTGGAGGCGCTTGCAGCGCTGGCGGTGTTCGCTTTGGCGGGCGTCGGCCTCGTGCACTTGCAGGCGCAATCCTTGCGCACGCTGCGCGCGGTGGAGACGCGCGCCTTGGCCGAGATCGTCGTCGAGAATCTGCTGACCGGCGCGGTCGCCGCGCGCGACGCCCAGCCGCTCGGCGTGCGCGAAGGCGCGCTGCGTCTGGGC
>CAZMRN010000248.1:0-3991 GCA_964568575.1 uncultured Caulobacteraceae bacterium | reverse complement strand
CATCGCGCCGGCGCGGCTGGGCGATCTTGCGCGTCGACAGCCGCAGATAGACGGACTCGCCTTCCGGCTTCTGGATCAGCCCGAAGGCGTGATGCAGGATCGCGCCGACCTCGTCGGCGAAGGCCGGCTCATAAGAAGCGAGGCCGGGCTGGCCCATGCCGATCAGCGGCGTCGCGATGGATTGGTGCGCGCCGCCTTCCGGCGCGAGCGTCAATCCGGACGGCGTCGCCACCAGGATGAAGCGCGCGTCCTGATAGCAGGCGTAATTCAGCGCATCGAGGCCGCGCGCGATGAACGGATCATAGAGCGTGCCGACCGGCAGCAGGCGCTGGCCGAACATCGAGGCCGAAAGCCCGAGCGCGCCGAGCATGAGGAACAGATTGTTCTCCGCGATGCCAAGCTCCACGTGCTGGCCTTGCGCGCCTTGCGTCCAGGTCTGCGGGGAGGCGATCTTGCGCGCGCGGAACACGTCGTCATGACGCTCGCGCGCGAAAATTCCGCGCCGGTTCACGAAGCCGCCGAGATTGGTCGAGACCGTCACGTCCGGCGAGGTGGTGACGAGGCGCGCGGCGAAATCGCTCTCTTCGCGCGCCAGATCATTCATGATTTTGCCGAACGCGACCTGGGTGGAGATGTCGCTCTCTTGCGCCTTGGGGAAACTTTCCCAGTGCGGCGGCGGCGCGATCTGCGCGTCGAACCGGCGCTGCGTGTCCACCGCAAACGGCGCCGCTTTCACCTGGCGTTCGCACGCCGCGCGCTCGAGATCGCTCAAGCCGGCGAAGGGCTCCCATTCGTTGCCTTGCGGCACGCCCAGCTTCTGGCGCACGCCGTCGATCTGCGTCGGCGTCATCAGGCCGGCATGGTTGTCCTTGTGGCCCTGGAAGGGCAGGCGCCAGCCCTTGATCGTATAGGCCAGGATGAAGTGCGGGCGATCGTTCGCCGCCGCGCGCGCATAGGCCTCGACCATCGTGTCGAGGCAATGGCCGCCGAGGGTCGTCATCAGCCGTTCGAGATCGTCGTCGCTGCGCGCATCGATCAGCGCGCGTGCGCCGCGCGCGCCTTTGAGGTCATCGCTCAAGCGTTCGCGCCAGGCTGCGCCACCTTGGTAGGTCAGCGCGGCGTAGAGATCATTCGGCGCCGCCTCGATCCACTCGCGCAGCGCCTGGCCGCCGGCCTGGGCGAAGGCTTCGCGTTGCAGCCTGCCGAATTTCAGCGTCTCGACGCGCCAGCCCGCGGTGGCGAAGATGTCGTCGAAGCGGTCGAACATGCGCTCGGGCGTCGTCGCATCGAGGCTCTGGCGGTTGTAATCGACCACCCACCAAACATTGCGCACGTCATGCTTGTAGCATTCTAGCAGCGCCTCGTAGATGTTGCCTTCATCGAGTT
Source organism: uncultured Caulobacteraceae bacterium (assembly GCA_964568575.1). Taxonomy (GTDB): domain Bacteria; phylum Pseudomonadota; class Alphaproteobacteria; order Caulobacterales; family Aquidulcibacteraceae; genus RI-43. The sequence continues at coordinate 2,605 of CAZMRN010000248.1, read as the reverse complement.
CCGCGTCGCCTAACAGCGCTATGAAGCGCCCGCGCTCCGCCTCGGTGCGCCAGCCGCGGCCCTCGAGATAATCCTGCACCAGCGACGCGAACGCGGTGATGGCGACGCCCAGGCCGACCGATCCGGTGGAGAAATCGACATCGTCGGCGTCCTTCGTGCGCGACGGATAAGATTGCGCGCCGCCCAGGCCGCGGAAGCGCTCCATCTGCGCGCGCGTCTGGCGCCCGAACAAATACTGTGCGGCGTGGAACAACGGGCTTGCGTGCGGCTTCACCGCGACGCGATCCTGCGGGCGCAGCGCCTTGAAATAGAGCGCCGTCATCAGCGTCGTCATCGACGCGCAGCTCGCCTGATGCCCGCCGACCTTCAGGCCGTCGCGACTGTCGCGCAAGTGATTGGCGTTGTGAATCGTCCAGCATGCGAGCCATAAAAGGCGCTCGTCGATGCGCGTCAGCGCGCGCCGCTCCTCGTCGGTGAGGGCGGGCGCAGTCATCGTCACATCCATCAAGTCACCACGGAACTTTGCGAAAAGCGCTTGTCTTTGTAGGCACCGCTGTCGAGCACCTGGACCAGCGCCGCGGCGGCCGCGCGCGCCTGGTCGGTGGAGATATAGAGCGGCGCGAACGCGAAGCGCATGACGTCAGGCGCGCGAAAATCCGCGATCACGTTGCGCTCCGCCAGAGCTTGAACTATGGCGTACGCGTTCGGATGCCGATAAGCGACATGGGCGCCACGCTCGTCGGCGCTGTAGGGCGAGGCGCGCGTCAAGCCGCCTTGCTGCTCTTTTGGCGATAGCGCAGCGATGAAGGCTTGGCTTGCAGCCGCCGCTTGCGCCTCGAGCGCGGCGGGGTCGACGGAGGCCGCGAGCGCGACGCCCGCCTCTAGCGCCGCAAGGGAAAGGATCGGCGGCGTGCCGGCCGCGAATGCGGCCGCGCCCGGCTTCGCCGTGTAGCGTTGCGCGAACGCGAACGGGTCGGCGCACCCCATCCAGCCTGCGATCGGATTGCGCAGCAATCGTTGCATCGCCTGTGAAATATAGAGATAGCCCGGCGCGCCGGGCCCGCCCGACAGGTATTTGTAGCCGCAGCCCACGGCCAAATGCGCGCTCTCGGCCTTGAGGTCGACGTCGACGGCGCCGGTCGAATGGCTCAGGTCCCAGATCACCGGCGCGCCGACGGTCGCGGCCTGGGAGTTCATGGCCGCCATGTGCTGGCGATGGGCGCTGCGATAATGCACATGGCTGGTGACGACGACCGCCGTCTGGCGCGTGGCCTTGGCGCCGAGACCCTGGCGCGGCGCGAGCACGACGTGCTTGCCCAGCGCCTTGGCGGCGCTTTCGGCGACATAGGCGTCGGTGGGGAAATCATCGGCCTCGACCAGAATTTCGCTGCGGTCCGGCTGGGCGGCGCAGGCGGCGACGATGAGCTTGAACAGGTTCACCGAAACGCTGTCGGCGACGATCACCTCGTCCGGCTTCACGCGCAGGATCGCCGCGATCTGCGCGCCCACGCGCTCGGCGAGCGTGATCCAGTCGGCGTCGTTCCAAGCGCGCACACCGCGCGCGCCCCAATCGGCGTGCAGCGTCCGCTCGAGCGCAGCGGCGGCCGCCTTTGGGGCGGGCCCAAGCGAATGTCCAGCGAGATACAGACAACCCGGCGGAATAACGAACTGGTCGGGCTTCATGGGAGCGCTCTCAAGACTGCGCGCACCGGCGCGGCGTCCATGTCCGCGAGGGGCAGGGGCAAAGCGATCAATTCGTAATCGCCGGGCGCTGCGTCATCCAGCACCAGGCCCTCCAGAACGGAGAGGCCGCGACGGCGCAGCGCCTGATGCGCATCCATGGTCTTGGAGCTTTCCGGGTCGAGCGAGGGCGCGTCGACGCCGATCAAGACCACGCCTCGATCGGCTAGGAAGTCGATCGTCTCCGCGGCGATGGCGGTGAAATCGCTGCGCCAGGCCTCGTGTGGAAATTGCTCATAGGTGCGCAGCAGAATGCGCGGCGGGGCGGCGTCCATGTACGCCTTTATATCACCCGGACGCACGCAGCCGATGGCGTGCCGCGCATCGATCACCCGCGCTGGGCCGACATAGCGCGTCAGGTCTAGCCCGCCGACGCGGGCGCCGTCGGGGTCGTAATGCCAGGGCGCGTCGGCGTGAGCGCCGGCATGCGCGCTCATGCTGATCGCCCCGACATTCACCGGTTGGCCCGCTTCCATCCGCATCACGCGGCTTTGTGCAAACGGCGTATCCCCTGGCCACATCGGCGTGCTCGGCCGCAGCGGCTGCGAGATGTCCAATATCGGGTGGTGCGCGGGCGCCGTCACAAAACCGCGATTAGACCGATTGCGTCGCCTTGCGTAGCGCACGCCTTAAATATTGCAAATTCGTAATGTTGTTCTTGAGCGCCCGCACGGCCTAGTGCACAGTCGCAAAAAAGCACGATGCGGGTGTGGGAGACAGGCGCAATGAACGTCCAAGCATTTTTGGCTTCCGTCGCGTCCTATCTCACCGCTCATCGCAATGTCGTGCTCGCCGCCGCCGTCGCGGCCGTCAGCGGGCTGTGGGCCGGCGCTCGGGAGCTACGAGGGGTCCAACGGCGGCTACG
>CAZMRN010000247.1:259-4011 GCA_964568575.1 uncultured Caulobacteraceae bacterium | reverse complement strand
TCGCTGGGGTCTGCCGGCGATTCCGCGCGCGGCGTCCTGCAGGAGTTGGAAAGCCAAGGCGGCTGGACGTTCGCCAAGGTGACGATCGCCACCGCCGAGATGCGCGCGCTTGCGAGCGCGGTTGCGTGATTTAGGCGGCGATGCGGCCGATGAAGCCGGCGATGAGCGCCTCGGCGCGCGCGGCGAGTTCGGGGTCGAAACGCATGCGCGGATCGCGCACGCCGTCCTCGTCGAAGGAATGCGTCGCCGCAGCGAACACATGCGTCTCGATCGCTGCGCCGCGCGCGCGCAAATCCGCCATCACGCGCTGCGGTCCTTCGACGCCGATCACGGAATCGCGGCCGCCGAGAATGGCCAGCGTCGGCGCGCGATAGCGCAAACCGCGCCGCGCCAGCGCGGCGACGCCGCAATACGGATAAAGCAAAACGGCGCCGGCGAGACCCTGCAAGGGTTCTGCGGGAAGATCGATCAGGCCGGTGGCGCGCTGCGCTTCAGCGCCGGGCGAAAGCGCCATCGCGTCGAGCACGCTCCAGCCGCCATGGCTCCATCCCGCCGCGATGATCCGATCGGGATCGGCGAAGGACAGCGTGCGCGCAAGCGCGACGGCGGCGAACACGTCGCCGGCGCGCTCGCGGCCCCAGAAGCGCAAGCCCGTACAGATTGTCGCGTAAGCCTCCAGCGTGGTGATGTCGCGCGGCGTGTAGGAATCGACGATCACCGCGCCGACGCCCATGGCGTGAAAGCGCGCGGCCCATGCGTCCTGCAGCGGCTTGCGGCCGCCGCAACCGTGGAACTGCACGACGACCGGCGATCGCCCGGCGCGCGGCGGGCGCACGACCGTCATGTGCGGCGCCAAAGCCGCGATGCGGTCGGACAGGGATTGCGGATCGGGCATGACGCCGGGCCCCCAAGGACGCTTGACTTGCGCTGCGTCTCCTCGCGCATTCTGCCGCGAGGAGACGCCGATGCCCACGCCTTTCACCGTGACCGTTCCGCAATCCAAGCTGGACGCGATCGCCGCGCGCGTCCGAGCCTTTCCGTGGTTCGCCGCGCCGGAGGACGAGGGCGCGCTGTGGTCGCGCGGCGTCAACACGCAGGCGCTCAAGGCGCTGTGCGCCTATTGGCTCGAGGGCTACGATTGGCCCGCGCAGGAGGCGGTTCTCAACCGCTACCCACAGATCCTGGCCACGGTCGACGGCATGGCGATCCACGCGGTTCATGTCGTGGGCGAGGCGCAGGGCGCGCGCCCGATCGTGTTGACGCATGGCTGGCCCGGCTCGCATTTCGAGTTCTGGGCGGCGATCGAAAAACTTGCCTTTCCCTCGAAGTTCGGCGGCTCGAGCGCCGACGCGTTCGACGTCGTGGTTCCCTCGCTGCCGGGCTATGGCTTTTCGGGCAAGCCTGGAAAACCGATCGGCCAACGCGCCACGGCGCGGCTGTGGAACGCGCTGATGACCGATGCGCTCGGCTATCGGAGTTATCTCGCGCAGGGCGGCGACTGGGGTTCGCTGGTGTCGAGCTTCCTGGCGCTCGATCACGATGCCTGCGTGGGCGCGCATCTGAATATGGTCGGTCTACGCCCGGCGGATGCGACGCCGCGTACGGACGAGGAAAAAGCGTGGCTTGCGCGCATGACGCTCGCGCTGCAGGCCGAAAGCGCATACCTGCAGCAGCAATCGACCAAGCCGCAGACTTTGGCGATGGCGCTGATGGATTCGCCCGTCGGGACCGCCGCGTGGATTCTGGAGAAATTCCATGGCTGGTCCGATCTCGGCGGCGGGAGCCTCGATGCGGTCTATTCGCGCGACCAATTGCTCACCAACATCATGATCTATCTGGTCAACGACGCGATCGCGACCAGCATCTGGTACTATCGCGCGCGCCTGGAGGAGGGCGGATTCAACTTCGCGCCCGGCGAACGCGTGACCAAGCCGATCGGCATTGCGAACTTCAAGGGTGAGCCGGTGTTCACGACCCCGCCGCGATCTTGGGTGGAGCGCGTCTATGCCGTCGCGCACTGGTCCGACTTCGACAAGGGCGGCCATTTCGCGGCCATGGAGCAGCCCGACGCGTTTGTCGGCGACGTGCGGGCTTTTGCGCGTGCGATCGGCTATTGAGGCCCACCGCGATCCTTAGCGCGGATCGCAGATGTCGAGCAGGTTGGCCAGCGGGCAACCGATCTGCTGCGTGACGCGGATGAGCCGCGGCAGCGCATCGTCGCTCAGCGGTCCGCCGCCGAAGGCGACAAGATCGCCGCGCACGCGCGCGGGCGCATACTGATCTGGGCTCCAGACATCGCCGCGTTGCAAAAGACCGTCCCTGAAATAGCGCACCAGCCGGTCGACATCCTGCGGCCGCGCGCGTGACAGGTCGACGATCGCCGCGACGCGCTCGCGCTCATGAGGTTCGACCCGCTCCACGAGCAGATACGGCCCGACGCTGGTGAGGTTGAACTTGCGCCGGATGCGGTCGCTGCGGGCGAAATCATAGGTCTCGAGCCGCTGCGGGCACGCGGCCGCGCCGGGGAGGCCGTCCATCGGCGCGCGCGTCAGCCAATAGACGGGGCGCAGCAATTGCACCTCTCCGTCGCGTACGCGCACGCCGGGGCCGATCTCTCTGTGCTCCGCCTGATCGAAGGCGCGAAACAGGCTCGCGCACAGCGCGCTGTTGACGCGTTGTGCTGCGTTCGACGTCGGCGCCGCAAGGAGCACGACGGCCGAGCCGCCCTGGCGTGCGGCGCGCGCCTGATCGGGCGCCAGTTCGACAATGACCGGCGTGGTGACGCGCTCCATGGACGGAGTGCGCGGGCGCGTCGGCGGGGCAGGTGGTTCAGACGGTTCATCCGCCGCCGCGGTCGGCGGCGGGCGCGCCGACGCTGCCGCGGACCGCGCAGCAAACGACGCGCGATCGACGTAGCGGACAACGTCGCCGACGCGAATGCGCGCCATGTCCGGCATGTCCTCGCACAGGTCAGCGACGCGAATGTTCGACAATGCTATCGCGGGGACGGTTGAGACGACCGTTTGGTCGGCCCCAAAGAGCGGCACGGGATCTTGCAGCCAGCGCACGATTGTGACGCGCTCGCAGCGTTCATCCCCGCCCCGCTCGATCGTGGCCGCCGCCTCGTGCGCGTATGGCGCCAGAAACAACGCCGCCAGACCGGCGAAAAGGACGCGCCGCACGCTCACGCCGGCGCGTCGCAAACATCGAGCAGATTGGCCAACGGACAGCCGACTTGTTGCGTCACCCGCACGAGCCGCGGGAGGAATCCGTAATTCACGGGTTGGCCGAAGAACGCCGTCAATGCGCCGCGCGTCTGCTCGGGCGTATAGATGCGCGGATTCCAGATGTCCCCGCGCTGCATGAAGCCGTCGCGGAAATAGCGCACCATTTGCGGCACGTCGGCAGCGCGCGTGCGCGAGAGATCGATCACGGCGGCGACGCGGTCGGTTTGGCTTTGATCGTTGCGCTCGACGACAAGAAACGGACCGGCGCCGGTCAGGCGGAACTTGCGCTTGATGCGTTCGGCGCGCGGATAATCATAGCTTAACAGGCGCTGCGGGCAGCGGTCCGCGCCGGGCTGTCCGGGCGAGAGCGTGCGCGTCGGCCAATAGATCGGCCGCAGCAATTCCACCTCGCCGTCTTCGTTGCGCCGCACGCCGACCTGCACTTCGCCGGTTGTGGCCTGATCGAAGGATTGAAACAGGCTCCGGCACAGCGCGGCGTTGCGTTGCGCCAGCAGGGCCACGTTC
>CAZMRN010000247.1:0-227 GCA_964568575.1 uncultured Caulobacteraceae bacterium | reverse complement strand
GCGTGCGCGCAGCGTCGGCCAGCAATTCGACCAGAACTGGCCTCAGCACGCGCTCCATCGTGCGCGGCGGGGCGGCCATGGGCGGCGGCGCGATCGACGGCAGATCGCGTATGGCGGATTCGGTCATGCGCCGATCCGGCGCCGCGCCCGGCGGCTCGGCCGGCGCAGACGTTGCGGCGTCTTCGTTGCGCGGCGCAGGCTGAACCGGCGCAGCGGCGTCCGGCGCT
>CAZMRN010000246.1:0-4013 GCA_964568575.1 uncultured Caulobacteraceae bacterium | reverse complement strand
GGCCGAACCGCGCAGCGCTCAAGCGCAGATCGTCGTGCCGCTGCCGCGCCCGCAAAGCCTGATCGTATTCGCGGCGCCCGGCATCCAGGACGAAGACCCCGATTGGAACGCGCTCGCGGTCGCCAACTACATCCTTGGCGGCGGCGGCTTTTCCGCCCGGCTGATGACGGAGGTGCGGGAACGGCGCGGGCTGGTCTATGGCATTTCCACCGGGCCGGACGTCAACGACGCCAGCGCGCTCATCCGCGGCGCGGCGCAATCGGAGAACGCCGACGCCGCCGAAGCCATCGCCGTCACCCGCGCCGAAATTGCACGCTTTTACGAGGCGGGCGTCACGCAGCAGGAAGTGGACGACGCGATCAGCTATCTGACGGGCTCATTTCCGTTGAGCCTCGATTCGAACATGAACATCTCCAGCGTGCTGCAATCCTACCAGTTCGCCGGCCGCGACATCGACTACGTCAACCGGCGAAACGCATTGATCGCGGCGGTGACGCGCGACGACGTCAACCGCGTCATTCGCCGCCTGTTCGATCCGCGCGCGTTCACCTTCGTCATCGTCGGCCAGCCGGTCGGTCTGGAGACGTCGGCGGCGCCTTGATCTCGCGATCCGTGCGGCCCAAGCTTGCCGGGATGGGCAAGCTTTTTTCTGGACTGTTCGGCTTCACGCTGTGCCTCTTGATCGGGATCCTTCTCGACGAGGTCGCGCTCGGCATCTTGGCCGGCCTGTTCCTCGGCGTGCTGCTCGGCGGCCGCAAGGCGAAGGCGCCTGACGAAACCTCAGGCGGGTGACGGGAGCGGGCGCGCCGCCCCGGCGGCGTGCTAAACTGCGATTCTGATGCCGATCCGTCGCCTGCCCCCAGAAGCGGTCAACCGCATCGCCGCCGGCGAAGTCATCGAACGCCCGGCCGCGGCCGTGAAGGAATTGGTGGAGAACGCGCTCGACGCCGGCGCCCGGCGCATCGACATCGCCATCGAACGCGGCGGCGTCGGCCGCATTCTCGTCGAGGACGACGGCGCCGGCATTCCGGAAGCGGAATTGCCGCTGGCGGTCGAGCGGCACGCGACCTCGAAACTTGTCGCCGAAGCCGACGGCGCCGTCGATTTGCTGTCGATCGCGACGCTCGGCTTTCGCGGCGAGGCGCTGCCCTCGATCGGCTCGGCTGCGCGGCTGGCGATCACGTCGAAAGCGCGCGGAGCCGCCGGCGCGTTCCAGATCACGGTGGAGGGCGGCGTCGTCGGGGAGGTGCGTCCCGCAGCCTGGGCGTCGCTTTCGCCGCACGGCGCGCGCATCGAGGTGCGCGACCTGTTCTACGCCACGCCGGCGCGCTTGAAATTCATGAAATCCGAGCGCGCCGAGACGATGGCGGCGGTCGATGTGGTGAAGCGTCTTGCAATGGCGCGCGCCGACGTCGCGTTCACGCTGACCTGCGACGGCCGCGCGAGCCTGCGTCTTGCAGCGGAGGACGATCCCGACCGCGAGGGACGCAAACGCCGGCTCGCCGCGATCCTGGGCGGGGATTTCGCGCCGAACGCGATCGAGCTCGACCGCGTGCGCGACAATGCGCGCCTCAGCGGCTTCGCCGGCCTGCCCACCTATCATCGCGGCACGCGCGACCATCAGCACCTGTTCGTCAACGGGCGGCCAGTGAAGGATAAGTTGATCGTGGGCGCGGTGCGCGCGGCGTATCAGGATTTGCTCGCGCGCGATCGCCATCCGGTCGCCGCGCTGTTCATCGATCTCCCGCACGACGACGTCGACGTGAACGTGCATCCGGCGAAAACCGAAGTGCGCTTCCGCGACGCGCAGAACATCCGCGGCCTGATCGTCGGCGGCTTGACGCATGCGCTCGCCGGCGCGGGTCATCGCGCGGCGACGACGGTTGCGACAAGCGCGTTGTCGGCGTTGCGCGCGCCGATGTTCGATCCGCGCGCGCCGACGCAACACGCCTTGCGCGCCTGGCAGGTCGCCGAACAGGGCGCCGCGCCCGCCGATTTCGCTTGGCCCAGCGCGCGGGTGGAGGCGCCCGCGCTTGCGCCGTACGGCGCCGAGCCTGCGCCTGTCGCCCGCGCGCATGCTGCAGACGCTTCCGAGGATGCGGAATATTTCCCGCTCGGCGCAGCGCGCGCGCAGCTGCACGAAACCTACATCGTCGCGCAGACGGAAGACGGCATCGTCATCGTCGACCAACACGCCGCGCATGAGCGGCTGGTTTATGAGCGGATGAAGGCGATGCTGGCGAATGGCGGCGTCAAGCGGCAGGCGCTGCTGATCCCCGACGTCGTCGATCTCGATCCCGCCGAGGCGGAAGCGCTGTGCGCGCGCAGCGACGAACTCGCCGCCCTCGGCCTCGTGATCGAGCCGTTCGGCGCCGGCGCCGTGCTCGTGCGCGAAACGCCGGCGCTGCTGGGCCATGTCGACAGCGCGGGCCTGTTGCGCGATCTGGCCGACGATATCGCCGAACTCGGCGATGCGCACGCCTTGAAGGAGCGTCTGGAGGAGGTCTGCGCGGCGATGGCCTGCCGCGGTTCGGTGCGGGCGGGCCGCAGGCTCACGGCGGAGGAGATGAACGTCCTGCTGCGCCAGATGGAGGCCACGCCCTATTCCGGGCAGTGCAATCACGGCCGGCCGACCTATGTCGAATTGAAGCTCGCCGATATCGAAAAGCTGTTCGGCCGGCGTTGACCGGCGCGGTCACGCGCGCGTGTGACCGGCGTCATCTTCACGCCGCACGTCTGGCGCCCTATCACCGCTGCCGGCCGCGCGAGGGGATCGGGCCGCATGGGGTATGCCTATGGCTGACGTGTTCATCTCATACGCGAGTGAGGACCGAGACCGCGTCCGCCCGCTTGCGGAGGCGGTTCAGGCGCGCGGGTTCAGCGTGTGGTGGGATCGCGCCCTCGGCGCCGGTGAAGATTACGCCGCCGTGATCACACGCGAATTGCGCGCCGCCAAGGCGGTGATCGTCGTCTGGACGCACGCCTCCGCCGCGTCGACCTTCGTGCGCGACGAGGCCGGTCGCGCCCGCGACGAGGGCCGGCTCATTCCGGTGCTGTTGGAGCCGGTCGATATTCCGCTCGGCTTTGGCGCGTTCCAGGCGGAGGATTTTACGCGCTGGAACGGGCGGCCCGAAGCGGCCCAGATGCAAATCCTGGAAGAGGCGCTCAAGGCCAAGCTGGAAGGCCGCGCCATCGACGGCGGCAGCGTCGCGCGCAAACGCCAGCGTCTGTCCCAGCGCATCCGCATCGTCTCGGTGCTGACCGTGCTCGCCGCGATCATCGGCATCGCCGCCGGCCTGAACACGCTGTTCAACCGGCCCGAACCCCAGATCGTGCCGCGCGATGCGGCCGCCGATCTGCTCGCGCTCGTGCGTGAAGGAAAGATCACCGCGGAAGAGGCGATCCGGCTCGCCGAAGCGCTGCAGGCGCAAGCCGTCCCGCTGGCGCAGGAGGCGTCCGCTGCGCCGGGCGATCAAGCGGTCGCGATGGCGCAGACCGCGTCGGTCAGCGCTGAAGAATTTAACGTCGCCGCGCGCGAAACCTATCGCGAGGCCGCCGCCGCCTTGCTGGCGCATCCCGACGCCAGCGTGCGCGAGGCGACGCTGCAGCTCGCCAATGACGAGACGCGCGACCGCGGCATGCGCACCTTGTGGAATTACGCCAACGCCAATCCGGAATCTGCGGCGGTGATCTGGCGCCTGTGCGGCGCGGTCGGCCAGGCGACGAACCATCCGCTGGGCTTGCGCGCTCTCGAGCGCGCGCGCGCCGCCAACCCCCAGGACAGCGACGTGTGGCGCATGCTGAGTTTCGGCTATCGCCGCAGCGGCGAGGCGGCTCCGGCCCAAGCCACCGCGCTTGTCGGCGACGCCTTGCAGGCGCAAGCCGCCGGCCAGACCGAGATCGCCCAGCAGCGCTTTGAGTCAGCGTTGCCGATGCTCGATGCGCCTGATGCGCGCGCTTTCGTCGAAGGCGCGCTCGGCGATGCGGCCGCGGCGCGCGACGATTGGAGCGAG
>CAZMRN010000245.1:0-4077 GCA_964568575.1 uncultured Caulobacteraceae bacterium | reverse complement strand
CAGCGCGGCGAACGTGGTCGTCCGTCTCACTGATTCCACCGGGCGAACGTTTCAGATCGACATCGCGCCGCCGAGCTGGCTCGACGACGGCGAGCGCTGGCGGCGCGTCATCGTGCCGGTCTCGTCGTGGGCGCGCGACGCCTGGGGCGGGGCCGAGGATGCGCCCTTCACCGGCGCGCTCACCGGGCTCGCCATCCTGGCGGTCCATGCCGGGGGCGACGGCGAGGGCGTGGTCGCCTTCGACGACGTCGCCGTCATCGACCTGGCCGACAACGCCTATGCGCTGCGCCGCTTGAGTCCTCTGGCGGCGCGACTCGATGCGCCGGCGCCGGCCTGGGGCGCCGCCCTCCACGAGGTGGAGGATTGGCGGGTGCTGGATGCCGCACGCGATGCGGGCTTCTCCTTCGTGCGCGCCGATCTGTTCTGGCACGACGTGGAGACCGAGCGCGGCATCTATGAATTCGTGCGCTATGAGCGGTTGATGGATGAGCTCGACGCGCGCAATCTCGGCGCGCTGTTCATTCTGGATTATTGGAACGATCTCCATGGCGGTCGCGAAGGGATCGAGACCGGGGCGGCGTTTCCGGCCTACGAGAACTACGCCCGCGCCGCCGCCGCGCAATTCGCCGGGCGCAATGTCGTTTACGAAATCTGGAACGAACCCGACGTGGAGGAGCGCCTGGACATTCCCGGCGCGCATTTCGCGCGGCTGATCGAGGCGGGCGTGCGCGGCGTGCGCGCCGCCGATCCCGCCGCGCGCATCATCACCGGCGGCTTGTCCTTCTTCGATGCGCCTTACGTGGAGGAGACGCTCGCAACGCTCGCGCCGATGCGCGAGGCGCGCGCGCTGATCGGGTTCGGCGTGCATTATTATCGCGGCGGCAGGCCGGAGACCGCCTATGCCGACGATCTCGCATTGAGCGCGCTGTTGTCGGATCGCCGCCTCGGGCGGCTTGGCGTGTGGAACACGGAATGGGGCTATTCCTCCGCCAATCTTCCCGATCTGCCCAAACGGATGGGCCATGCCGGCCCGCAACGGCGTCGCCAGGCCGTGCTGGCGGTGCGCAGCTTCCTGACGGCGTGGGCGATGCAATTGCCCGCGAACGTCTGGTACGATTTGCGCGACGACGGGCTCGATCCGCGCGAGAACGAGCACAATCACGGCCTTTTGACCTATGAGGGGCGCACCAAGCCGGCGTTCACCGCGCTGCGCGCCTTCATGCGCTTGACGGCCGGCGCGCGGCTGCGCGGTTTCGTGCGCGATGCGCCGCCCGGGGTGCATATCGCCCGCTTCGATGCGCGCGAGACGGTGACGTTCGTGGTGTGGTGCGAATATCCTGGCGGGCGTTTACGGCTGTCGCCGCCGCCGTCGATGGCGGGCGCCTATGACGTCATGGGCGATCGCGTGCGTCCCGATCGCACGGGAACCATCACCGTCGATGAAGCGGAGGGGCCGATCTATATCGTGGTCGCGCGCTAAAATTTTTCGCCGCGCAGAACCGCGACGTCCGACACATAGACGACGCCGGGATAGTCCTGAAAAAGCGCCGCGAGCGCGTCGAGCGCGGCTTGTGCTGCGGCTTCGGACACGACGGCGATGATGAGACGCTTGTCGTGCGCGTCGCTGAGGCCGTCGCTGCGCCAGTCGCCGTGGGCGCTGTGGCCGGCGAGGCTTGCGAATACGCTCCACCCGCGCGCGCCGCTTTGTCCGAGCAGCGACTCGACGCGCCCCAGAAGCGGCGCCTCGATGATGATCTCCAATTTCTTGCGCGCCGTCGCGGTCATGCGATCACCCCAGGAGCCAGGCCGCCACGCCCTGATAGAGCGGAATGCCGATGGTGAGATTGAACGGAAAGGTGACGCCGAGCGACAGCGTCAGATAGACGCCCGGATCGGCTTGCGGCAGCGCGATGCGCATCGCCGCCGGCACTGCGATGTAGGACGCGCTCGCCGCCAGGATAGCCAGCATCGCGGCGTCTTCCTGGCGGACGCCGAACGCTGCGGCCAGCGCGATCGCGCACGCGCATGACACGAGCGGCATCGTCAGCCCGAACAGCACCAGCGGCGCGGTCAGCGCGCGCGCTTCGCGCAGACGGCGTGCGGCGACCAGGCCCATGTCGAGGAGGAACAGCGTCAGCACGCCTTGGAACAGCGGATTGACGAACAGGTCCAGCCGCTGCATCCCGCGCTCGCCGGTGACGGCGCCGATCGCGAACGCGCCGATCAGCAGCACCACCGAGCCGTTGAGCGCGACCTCGCGCAACAGCGCGCCCTGCATGCCTTGCCGCTTCGTCGTTCCGCCTTGCGCAAGCATCAAGGCGACGAGGATGGCCGGCGTCTCCATGAGCGCCACGACGGCCACCATATAGCCGCCAAAATCGACGCCGCTGGCGCGCAAGAAATCCGATCCCGCCGCAAACGTGACGACCGATACCGAGCCGTAATGCGCCGCCGTCGCCGCAGCCGTCGGCCGATCGAGCGTGGAGATTGTTTTCAGCGCGTAGAAAGCGATCACCGGGATCGCGAGGCTGAGGATCACGCCGGCCGCCGCAGCGGTGGCGAAATCCGCGCTGAGGCCGGCGCGCGCGGCTTCGACTCCGCCCTTGAAGCCGATCGCCAGCATCAGATAAAGCGACAGCGTCTTGGCGGCGGTTTCCGGAACCGAGAGATCGGACCGCAAAAGCCCCGCCGCGAGGCCCAGCGCGAAGAACAGGATCGCCGGCGACAACAGGTTCTGCGCCGCCAAATCGAACATTCGGTCCTCGCTCGGGTTTGCGCGCTAGGGCTGCGCCGGCCCCAGGCCGACAGTCCCCAAAGCCGCCGATTGGCGCGCCTCTAGCGTGCTTTCCTGAAAGCCCGCAATGGAGTCCTGGAACAATCTCGCAAAATTGAGTTCGGCCTTGAGGTGCAGGAAGGCCGCGCCCAGGCCGATCGCGGCGCGGTCCATGAACACGAATTCGCGCGGCACGGTGACAGGCCCCAAGGTGCGCAGGCGCGTGCGCACCTCCATCACTTCCTTGCGGCCATAATGCGCCGGCGCGACGCCGTCGGCCACCGTGCGCACGCGGTCATCCAAAAGCGGGGCGAAGATGAAGCGCGCCCAGATAGACAGCGCGTCGATCAGCTCCTGCGACAGGTTTTTGAAGCCCCAGGCCTCATAAGCCGCCGCGATCGCGTCGCGGTCGTTCTTCAACAGCGCCCAATAAAGCGCCACCACGCCGCCGACGAAGCGCGGCGGGAAAATGCGCACGCAGCCGAAATCGAGCAGGTTGAGCTTCGTCGCGCCCTCGGTGAAGGAATAGTTTCCCAGGTGGGGGTCGCCATGGATCACGCCATAAGCGGTCATCGGCTTCCACCAAGCGCGAAACAAAAGCGCGGCGAGGCGATTGCGCACCGCGGCGTCTTCGTCGAGATGCGCCATCAGGCCTTCGCCGTCGAGCCATGTCATGGTGAGCAGGCGTTTCGTGCACAGATCGACGATCGGCGCCGGCGTCGCGATCGCGGGGTCGCCGTCATGGATCGCGGCGAACAGCGCCATGTGTTTGCGCTCGCGCGCGTAATCGAGCTCTTCGCGCAGCCTCGCGCTCACCTCTTCGATCGCCTCGGAGGAATCGATGCTGCGGTCGACATTGCGGAACATCGCCAACAGCGTGCGCAATTGCGCCAGATCGGCCTCCACCGCGCTCGCCATTTCCGGATATTGCAGCTTCACCGCCAGCGCGCGGCCGTCATGCGCGCGCGCGCGATGCACCTGACCGAGCGATGCGGCTGCAACCGCCTCCTGATCGAAATCGGCGAACTTGTTGCGCCAATCGGCCCCGAGTTCGGCCTGCATGCGGCGACGCACGAAGGGCCAGCCCATCGCGGGCGCCTGCGATTGCAGCTTGCGCAATTCCGCCGCGTAGGTTTCGGGCAACAGGTCGGGAATGGTGGCCAGCAATTGCGCCACCTTCATCAGCGGCCCTTTGGAGCGCCCGAGCGCATCCTTCAGCGCTTTCGCCATGCGCGCGTCGTCGCCGCCGAACAGGCGCGCCGCGCCCGCCGCCGCCGCCGCGCCCGTCACATGCGCGCCGACTT